>NZ_VKGC01000007.1:0-63695 GCF_007280785.1 Helicobacter mehlei | reverse complement strand
CTCTTTTAAAATATGGTCAGTGTAGTAGATTGAATTGACATAGTCAGCGACAATTTGCTTATCTTTGTCATTTTGGATATGCAAACCTTGATAGGGGATGTCTTTGGGAGTGAATTTGGCAAAAGATGGGGGGAAGCGGTCTTGGTAGAAGTAATGACTGCCCACCAAGTGGAAAAGAACAAGATTTTTACTCCCTAACTGCGCTCTAATCCGCGCGTTAAAAGTATCTATGAGGGCTTGATCATAGTCTCCAAAATTAGTCCATATCCGCTCACCAAAACGATCGGACAGAAGGCTAAAAACATTGGTGGTTGCTAATTGCTCGCGCTCTTGATTATCTAGCCAAAAAGTCTTGTAGCCTGCTGCACTAAAAATATTCCCGATGTTTTTTTGATTATACCAAGGCACAGAGCGGTTTTCCACATCGGAATAATTTAATAGGACTTTGAAAGTGGCGACCGTGTAGGCAAAGGGCGAAATGGTGTTTGTGAAGATAAATAAATTTTGCTCTCTCTCTCTCTCTCTTCTAAGTCACTTAAAAAGGGCGTATTGGGCACAGGATAACCATAGATTCCCATAAAATTTTTAGAGGCACTCTCGCCCACGATCAAAACCACATTGGGCACGCTGTCACTATCCACTTTGAGGTAATCTTTAGGTAGTGGTTCTCTGATGGCTTGCCAAATGGCTTGGTTATTGCTATATTCTTTCAGACTAGTATAAATGGCATGGCCTTCTCTGACAAGAGGAATCACCCGCTGGATTGTTTCATTAACACCATAAGGGATTCTTGAAAAGCCCTTGTCTTCCATAACGCCTCCGCTTGTCCCAGCAAGTTTGATAACATGCAAAGAAATCCCCAATATAAACATAGCAATTAAGGTGGCATGGATTTTCCGACTTAAACGCACATTGACGCGCACTACATAAAGAAACAACACGCAAAAGGACAACGCCCCCAATAAAACCCCACTATGGGGTAGCACCATATTTTCTAAAAAATCATGACTCTCTTTAGAGTTTGTGGCCAAGATTGTATCGATGGTGTTGGGCGTAAAGAGCATATCAAAGTAATGAGATAAAAAGAAATTAATCAAGGCAAATAAGAGACTAAGTCCTAAAAGCGTGTTTCTCAGCACCTTGACCACTAAGGGAGACTTGATCAAGGCAAAGAGGGCATAAAAAAGATAGAGCACTACAAATCCATAAAAAGCAATTTTAACTTCATAAGCGATCAAACATTTTAAACCCCGAGCATAAGGAGAAAACAAGCCTGCCACAATAGGGGCTAGCCACATCAGCCAAAATCGGTTGTCTAAAACCACTCTACCCAACCAAAGCTCCTTGAAAAAATGGGCATTATACGCCATGATAGCTTAAGGTGATTGATGGATGGTTGGTCTGGATGGGCTACCATGGTGCGTTTTAAAGGTGTGTCGTGGAAAAGATTGATTTGGAAAATGGGCGGTTAAAATTCACTAAAAAGAGCGATTGGAATCAGAAGATGATTGTCAATCGCCCCGATTGCAAGGCTATGTGGATGCGCCAAGAACACACTATCTTAGATATCCAAAGCCCCATACCCACATACCAAAAGTTTGGCAGTCTTTGAAGGCGATCGCTTTCATCTTGGCCCCTATTGGAAATACACACAGATGCTCCCTATGTGATAAGGGGGTGCAGACCACACCTGCCTAAATGGTGGTGCTCCAATCTTATGGGCTTTGTGATATAGGCGATGATTTGACCCTAGAGGTCCAAACTTCAAGCTATAGCTATATGGGTGTGTGCAGTTAAAACCCTAAGAGACTTGTAGCTAATTGTGCTTGTAAATTTGATCCCCACAATAAATTCTCTTTCTCTTGATATCAAACTGGGGGCTAAAGAGATTTTTAGATTCTAGATTATCTTTAGTGTGAATCCCCACGATGGGCAAAAGAGAGTGGATTAAATCATCGCTCATGAAGGGTTTATTGATAGCCTCTGCGATGGCTTTAACTTTATCAGGGTGTTTTTGCTTGAAAGTGTCAGTAACATAGATCACAAAGGGGATTTCTACTCCAAAGTTAGAACATTTATGCCCATAGGTGTTAGAACTCTCAAATATATCTTGAGCGTGATCGGAGAGATAAACAATGATTGCATCTTTATCTTGAAAGAGTTTAAAAATCTCTCCTAAAACATGATCGGTGTAATACAACGAATTGACATAATCGGCAATAATTTGCTTATCTTTGTCATTTTGGACATGCAAACCTTGATAGGGGATGTCTTTGGGAGTGAATTTGGCAAAAGATAGGGGAAAGCGGTCTTTGTAGAGGAGATGACTCCCCATTAAGTGGAATACGATGAGATTTTTAGCATCTAGTTTTGGGTGCACTTTGGTATTAAACAAGTCCAGCAAACTCATATCATCGGTGTTAAAAGAAGATGTCCATAAAACCACCCCAAAACGGCGGGGTAAAAGTTCAGTCGCGCTACTGCTCCTTGCAGGATATTGGTTGTCTAACCAAAAGGTTTGATAGCCTGCTAATTTAAAAACACCGCCCAAATCTTTTTGGCGATACCAAGGGATCTTGGCATTTTCGGTGTCGCTATAATTTAATAGAACTTGGAAATTTGCCTCCGTGTTGCTAAAAGCAGAGATGACATTGTCAAAGACAAAGAGGTTAGGCAGATTAAGCGAGTTTGTCTTCTCTCTCTCTCTCTTCTAAGCCACTTAAAAAGGGCGTATTGGGCACAGGATAACCATAGATTCCCATAAAATTTTTAGAGGCACTCTCGCCCACGATCAAAACCACATTGGGCACGCTATCAACATCCACTTTGAGGTAATCTTTAGGGTAAGGCTGGTTTAGGGCGTTTTGCACTACACTAGACCCCGCTTGCAAACTAAAATAAACTGCCCTAGTTTCTTTGATAAGGGGCAAGGTGTCCAACACTTCGGGTGGGGCTAGGTTAAGGCTCCCTATTTGGGCAGATAAATACGCCGTACGCCCCACATGTGCACCTATGCCAAACCCGATGAAACCCAGTAAAAATAGATTGAGTCGCCTAGAAATCACCCACTCAAAACGACACACCCATAAAAACAATGCGCAGCCAAAGATAAGGGCTAAGATTAAGAGGATAGAGGAAGTTTGGGATTTTAAAAAGGCTAGGGTTTCGGCTAGGTTAGTGTTGTATAGGGTCTGCAAAAGGACTTGGTTAAAATCCATGTTAAAGACATAACCCGCAAAAAAGCGTATAAAGGCACAAATAAGACTCAAGGCTAGGAGAACATTTTTCGCCCATTCTTGGAAATTTGGAGGCAAAAGGGCAAACAAGGCATAGAGGGTATAAAAAAACGCCCCACTATAAAAAGCTACTTTTAAGACAAATTTAAGTACATAGCTCATGTGCGCATCGGGGGAGAAAAACGCCGCTCCTACAAAAACCCCCCATGCCAAGAAAAAACGCCGATCGAGGCTCAAGCTAGGCAAATACTCTTTCAATTTGATCGCAAAGCATGTGGATGAGTAAAATATGCATCTCTTGAATTCTGGGGGTGTCTGTGCTGGGCACAATGAGATTAAAATCGCATAAGGCGCGCATTTTACCCCCGCCCCGACCACTTAAACCCAAAGTGCTCAAACCCAACTCTTGGGCTTTTTGCAGGGCTAAGAGTATATTGGCCGAATTGCCACTAGTAGAAATGCCAATGAAGCAATCCCCCTTTTGCCCCAAAGCCTCCACCTGCCTAGCAAAAACCCGATCATAGCCGTAGTCATTAGCGATGGCGGTTAGGGCTGAAGTGTCTGTGTTCAAAGCTATGGCGGGCAAACCCGCTCTTTCTCTCTTGTAACGCCCTGTCAGCTCGGCGGCAAAATGTTGGGCATCAGCGGCACTCCCCCCATTGCCCGCAACCAAAATCTTGCCCCCCTTTTGTAACGTGCCCACCAGCGCGCGCGCGCTCTGCTCTAAGGGGAAGCCTAAAGCTTGCAAACTCTCTTGAGCGGTCTGTATGTGGGCTAAAAATTCTTGTTGGATGAAGTCTTGCATGCCATTCCTTGTATTTTATGAATAATATCCGTGGTGGAGTTGCCTTTGACAAAATCGATCAAAACCACTTGTTCTACTAAATCACCCCCCACCACTTCTTGACCTTGATAATCCCCCCCCTTGACCAAAATATCAGGCTCAAGGGCCTTGATGATCTCTAGGGGTGTTTGTTCTTCAAAAATCACCACAAAATCCACGCATTCCAGCCCGGCCAAGATAAAAGCACGGCTAGCTTGATCGTGAATGGGACGGCTTGTCCCTTTAAGAGAACGCACCGAAGAGTCGCTATTTAAGCCCACCACCAAAATATCCCCCAGCTTTTTAGCCTCTTGCAGATAATGGACATGCCCTCTGTGCAAGAGATCAAAGCACCCATTGGTGAAAACCACCCGTTTAGGGCGGCTGGCTTGTAAAAGAGGTCTGAGGGCGTGGCGATCCAAGATTTTTTGCCCTTGGTGGTAGTGGCGTTGCAAAAATTCGAGCACTTCAGCATAACTAGCCCGCGCGCTCCCCACCTTGCCCACCACCACCGCCCCGCTGGCATTGGCAAACAAACACGCTTGGTGCAAATCATAGCCCAAAGCCAAACAAAAAGCCAAAGCGGCAATCACGCTATCCCCTGCTCCGCTCACATCATAGACCTCTCTAGCGATGGTGGGGATTTTCACTAATTGGTGGTGATCCAAAAACGCCATGCCCTGTTCGCTTAGGGTGATAAGAGGGGTGGCAATGTGCTGGTGTGTCTTAAAATGTTCTAGGGCTTGTTGCAAACTGGCATCATCTGTGATCTCAAGCCTTGTAGCGACTTGGGCTTCTTTTTTATTGGGGGTGATGAGACTGGCATGGCTGTATTTGGAATAATCCACGCCCTTAGGATCACACAAGATGGGCTTTTTAGCCTTATTAGCTAGAGTGATCAAGGCTTGGCACAAGGACACGCTCAAGACCCCCTTATTGTAATCTGAGAGCACCAATGCATCGGCTGTTTGCAACAAGGAGCTAGCTAGATTCAAGATCGCTTGTTCAAGTTCAAGACTTAAGGGGTCTTGGCTTTCGCAATCGATACGCAAGACTTGCTGTTTGCCAACCATCACACGGCTTTTTAAAGAAGTGGGGCGGTTAGGATCGCTTAAGACCCCAGCGGTGGAGATATTAAGTTGGGCTAATTTGTTTAAAAGCCACCCTCTGGGCTCATCAGCCCCCACCACCCCGCACAGACTCACGCGCGCTCCTAGGGCGATTAAATTATCCGCCACATTCCCAGCCCCCCCCAAGCTGTAAGTTTCCTTTTGCACTTTCACAACTGGCACAGGAGCTTCTGGGGAGAGTCTGTCACTAGTGCCCCAAATGTAGCGATCCACAATGAGATCACCCACGACCAATACATGGGGTGGAGTGGTAGGGGGGGTTAAGAATGCGTCTAACATTAACTGGGGTTGGCGTATTTTTTGATCACGGGCAAGTAAGTCTGAATCCCCTGCTCTAGATTGTAGATGGGGGCATAGCCCAAATCAGCATGTGTGGCTTGGATGTCCGCACAAGTGTGTTTTTGGAAAAAGGGATAGGGGTTTTTGATGTAATTAACCTTGAAATCCCCTAATTCCTTTTGCAAAATCTCCACAATTTCATTGTAACTACGCCCCATGCCATAACCCACATTATAAACCCCACTTTTGGCTGCCACCATCGCCTTTACGCTGGCTTGGATCACATCTTCAATATAGACAAAATCGCGTTGTTGTTCCCCAAACTCAAAAAGTTTCACTTCTTTGTGGCGCAGGGCTTGCAAGCCCAGTTGTAAAATCATGGAGGCACTTTTGTCCTTGTAAAATTCCCCCGGACCATAGACATTAAAATAACGCAAGCCCACAATGGGCATGAAACTCTCTTGGGCGAAACTGAGCGCGCTTTTATCCATGTGCAACTTGGAAAAACCATAAATATTTTCTGGCACTTCATCAAAACCCACGCGGTTAGGCGCGTTTGTGTTGCCATAAACCCCAGCCGAAGAGGCATAAATGACTCGGGCTTCTTGTTTTTCAGCAATTCTTAAGAGTTTCAAAAAAGCGTGGTGGTTGGTTTGCATCACCAGTTGTTGGTTGGTGTTGGTGGTGTCCGAGATAGCCGCTAGGTGGAAGAGATAATCAAACTCGATTTTTTTAAGTGCATTTAAATTATGCGTGATGTCTGCGCTGATGATCTCGCCCTCAAAGCCAATCAAGTTTTTAAAATGCCCCAAACTATTGGGTTCTCCACCTCTAAAGCGATCCAGCACAATCACACGCGCCCCGGGGTGGTGCTTTTGGAAATAAAAAGCTAGATTGCTCCCAATAAAGCCCGCTCCCCCGGTGATCACGATCGTTTTATTTTCTAAAGTATTAGGAATATATGCCATGCCAGTCCTTTCTGCTAGGATTATAACACACAAGCCAAGCCTAGAGCTTTAAAAACTCTGGGACCTGCTGGAGATGATCTATTTTAAAAAGCCTTCTATGGGGCAAAAAGGAACTACTAGGCTTGAGCCAAAGATTGATCCCAAACCCTGCGCCCAAGCCAAATTGCATATCACTCCATTGATCGCCTAACATGATACTTTGATCAAGATTAATTGCAAAATCACGCAAGGCAAGCTCAAGCATGCCTAAATTGGGTTTGCGGCAAGCACAGCGCGCACGGGGCAGATGAGGGCAGTGATAAATGGCATCTAGACCGACCCCCCCATAGGCACGCAACAACGCTTGCATGTGGGCATTTAATTCCAAAAAATCTTGTTGGCAATAATACCCCCGGGCGATGCCTGATTGGTTGGTTACCACGATCAAGAGATATCCCAAATCCTTAGCCCTTTTGCAAACATCTAAAATACCCGGGAGCAACTCAAAATCTAATGGGTGGGACACATAACCCTTATTGACATTGATCACCCCATCGCGATCCAAGAACAACGCCTTTTGCCCCATCAATGCCCCATGTGCATGTGGTGGGTGTGCCCTTGCAACATGACCACGCCCATGTAAATGTTATAACCCCCAAAGCCCAACATCATCAAAAAGGCAAGTTTTTTAAACAAGACCTTAAGAGCTGAGTTTAAAAACCGCCCCAAGAGCAAGCCAAAGACAAACATGGGCAAGAAGGTTGCAAATCCAAGAGTCAATAACACTTCCAACGAACGCATGGCATTGGGCTGGGCTAAAGCACTCAAAACAAACCAATAGACCATTGAACAGGGCAAAAGTCCATTGATCAAGCCCAAAACATACAAGCTAGAAAGTCGAGGTGCACCTAGAGTGGCTCTAAAGAGGCGGTTTAAAAAACCCATAGCAAGATTGGCTTTAAATCTCAAGGCATAGCCCAGAGCAAAACCAATCATCAAGATGCCCATGACAATAAAAATAATGGCTTGTAAATGCGTGCGATCCAAATCCCACACATGGCTAACCCATTCTAAAAGCCCTCTAAAACCCAAGAAGGCTAAGATTCCCACCAAGACATACATGCTAATGCGCCCCAAAGAATAGAGGGTATGCCCTAGCATTTGTTGTTTTAAAGAGGTGGTGGGGTTGAATTTGCTTTGGCAATAAGCCAGCACAATCCCCCCACACATCCCCACACAATGCCCCAAAGACATTAAAGAGCCATTGATAAAATAGGCTAGAAGCTCCATTAAGCCTTGAGGCTCTCTAATTTTTGGGCGATGGCGTGTTGCATACCCTCAAAAACCAATAATTCATTATAAATGGCTTGGGGGAAAAAGGTGGCCAAGAACTTCCCATCACCCCCCGTGAAATAAGCTTTTTTATCCCCGATGATCTCTGTGAGCACTAATAACACCGATTTTAAAGCCCCAAAACTCAAGGCTTGGGCGGTGTTTTGGGGGAGAATGTCTAGGGGTATGCGCACATTGATGGGGTGATTAAGCACTTTAGAGATGCTTTTGTAGGCTTGTTGGTAAGCCCCAAACCCAGGCAACAACACCCCGCCCACATGCACGCCATGATCCATCACATCTATACTAATGGCACTCCCTGCATCGATCACCACCCCACTTTTAAGCCCCAAGCCCAAACATGCCGCCTTGCGATCCACGCCCAAACCCTCATAGGTGGTCTCTAAATGCAATAAAGAGGCGATGTTATAGCAAGGGTGGTAAGCCTTGATCAAGAGTTCCTCATTTTTGGGACTCACACTGATATAGTAGAGATCGCCCTCTAGTTTGTTGGTATCTAGAGCATTGGGGCTATTCTTCCACACCCTAGAACCATTGTAAAAGTGTAAATGGGTGTTGCCAATGTCGCACAAAATCATGGGTGGCTCAAATCCAAATAGGCGCGATCGTAATAAATCTTATCTTTGCTATAAAAGCTCATTTTGTCCAACTTGCCCAAAAAGCTTTTGGAAACCCCTTTGAGGCGATAGACGCGGTAATCATTGAATTGTTCCAAATTGACTTCGACCAAATAGCCCTGTCTCTCTAGGGTGAAGAGCTTTTTATCGGTTACCACAAGGGAGTTAAGGATGGCAAAGGGCAACTTGACCTCTTCCATGCTCTTGTCATTGAGGGTTTGATCCATCTGTAAAATCCGCCCATCTAAGGTTAGCACATAAATATGATGGTTGTGGTAGAGCACATCTACAATGTCTGCATCAAAGTTAAATTCCTGCCCGGAGATGACTGAAACCAAACGCTTGCCCGTAGCCGCAAACATGTTTTCATCTTGGACTTTTAGATAGATCACATTGTTAAAAAACTTCTCACTATTGAGCACGATATTACGCACTACGCGCGGTTCTTTTGCGCTCACATCCACCACTAACAAACGCCCATCTAACATGGGGAACACCACCACCGTGTCCAAAAACACTGGTGCAGCCACCAAAGAGTTGATCGCCGCACTTGAAGAGCCTTTTTCGCTAAAAATGAGCTTTTTAGTCTTGGTGTCATAAATGTTGGCAGAATTATCCGCTGTAACAATGGCTAGGCGATCCTTTTTAAGGTTAGCACTCAATGGATAGGCATCTAAAGGGATGAGGATTGAGGGCTTGGCACTTGAGATCGCCACAAGCTCCAAGTGGTGGCAACGATCGTGCAAGATCACATTTTGATCGATGGCTTGGATATTCTCCACGATCTCTGCCTGGGCTTGTTTATCGGTGAGAACTTTCATTTTTTTCTTGGGAGCTTTGGTTTTGCTTTCTTGAGGTGTGCGCCAACAATCCCGTGCTAAGATGTAGTAATCTTGGCTTTTATTCAAAAAAGAGGTTTCTTTATCCAAATCTTTGCCTAATTTTAAGGGCGTGATGCCCTCCAAGTCAATCACACCCCCATTTTTTAAGATTGCACCATAGCGATTGACAAAAACAAGACTATCATTTAGGGGGCGATCAAAGGAGAGAACACCCTTGATTTTAGAGGCGGGGGGGGTAAAATTTTTACGCCCATTGCACCCAAAAAAGATCAAAGAGAGCAGAATAATCCAAAAAACCCCCCTCATGGATTAACCTTACTCGCCCCTTGTACGCCATGAGCGGGGTAGTGCTTGAGGATGCTCACAATTTGGTAAAGACTAGATGTGGGATCGATTACGTTCAAGACCTTTTGGACCTCTTGGGGTTGTTTGTGTTCTTGGTAGAGCAAATAGGCTTTTTGCAAGGCGATCAAATCTTGCATTTTGGGTAAATTCAGCGTTTGCAAGGTTTTTAAATCTTTTTGGTAAGAGGCGTAGTAATAGGTGGCTAGGGATCGCACTAAAGAGTTTGGAGAATTTTTAAGCCTTAGGAGGGCTTGGGCATCTTGACTTTTGAGGGCTTGAGCATAGGTGTAGAGATCGTAGAGTTCTTGTGAGGTTGTTTTAAGCCGATCTAAAACAGCCACATTGTTGGGGTTTTGCAACACCTCGTTATAAACAGCCGTGATCTCTTGGTTTTTTTTCTCCTGCTTGTATTCTAAAAACTTCGTATAGACCACCCAAAGCACCACCCCCACCACAACCACCAACAAAACATACTTATATTTGTGGTAGAGTTTCTCTAGGCGAAAAGCACTCTCTAGAAGTTTCTCATCACCTCTAAACTCCTCTTGAACTTGTTTGAGATTTTCTTTAATACCCATTTATCTCCCTATTGTATCCCAGAACTCCCAAAGCCCCTAGCTCCTCTCAAGCTCGCTCCCAACGCCCCCACCTCTTCAAATTCTGCCCTGCACACAGAAGATAACACCGCTTGGGCGATGCGATCGCCTGCTTTGATGCTAAAGGGCGCATTGCCTAAATTCATCAAAATCACTTGCAATTCCCCCCGATAGTCGCTATCAACGGTGCCCGGAGAGTTTAAAACCATGATTTGGTGCTTTAAAGCCAGACCACTACGCGAACGCACCTGCACCTCTAAACCCACCTCTAGCTCCATAGCTAACCCGGTCCGCACCAAAGCGATACTTTGCGGGGCGATCTCTAAGGATTGCAAAGCACACAGATCAAATCCGCTAGCCCCGGGACTTTGGTAACGCGGAATTTTAGCATCCGGATGGAGTTTTTGGATTTTAATCTTGGGCATAGTTGATGTCTTGATAATAGATGTCTAAAATCTCAAACTCATTTTCTCCTGAGGGCAAAACTACACTCACCTCATCGCCCTTTTGCTTGCCCATCAAACTTTTAGCAATGGGCGAGCCACAAGAGATCAACCCCCTAGCTGGGTCGCTCTCCACACTCCCCACGATGGTGTAAGAATATTCTTTATCTGTATCTAAGTTGAGGATTTTAACCGTGCTCCCAAAACTCACCTTTTGGTGACTCAAAGTGGAAGGGTCGATCACTTGGGCATTGGCCAAAAGACGACTCAAATCATTGATGCGCGCTTCAATAAAAGCTTGCTTCTCTTTAGCCGCGTGGTATTCGGCATTTTCTTTTAAATCGCCATGCTCTCTGGCCCGATCGATCTCCTTGACAATATAGGGGCGCTCAACTTCCTTGAGCCTCTTTAATTCGGCACGAATCTTTTCATAGCCATAAACGCTCATGGGTTCTTTCATCAACTCTCCTTAACGCAAACTGGGATTATATAAAAAGCATGGTTAAAGGGCTATTAAATACGCCTAAAGCAAAAGCTAGGGGGGTTGTGTTAATATGCGTTTTAGCAAACTTGAAAGGCGTAACATCCAAACTCTAAAAGACCCCCACTTTTCTAAAGAAAGTTTTCGGGCAGCATGCAAGAGGGTATGGCGTGCTCAGAACGCATGGGACATTAGGGATCACAAGATCGTGGCGCGTTTAAAAGCGATTTTAACCGCAATTAAAGCCCGCCATATCTTAATCTACTCTCCCATGCCAAGAGAAGCTGATATTAGGGCCTTGATCAAATGGTTGCGCCCTAAAGCAAAATTGTTAGTGCCCATCACCCAAGCACAGGGTTTGAAAATTGCACCCTACCGCCTGCCCTTGCAAAAAAATGCTTACCAAATTTTAGAGCCATGCCTCTCAAGTTTAGCGACCCGGACTTTAGATGTGGTGCTTGTACCTATTTTGGGCTTAGAGGGGGCTTATCGGCGTATTGGTTTTGGCAAAGGCTTTTACGATCGCTTTTTTGCCACTCTCAAAACACGCCCCTACACGATTTTTATCAGCAGAAAACTCCTCTACACACCCCAACTCTTAGGGCAAGCCCATGACATTTCTGCCTCTTTATGTGTGGATCAAAACCATCTATACCAACCTAAAAACAAAATCAAAAGGAAATCCCATGACAAATATATTTTTAAACACGCTGTCCTTATGCGTCCTCACGGGTGCTAGTGTCTTTTGGCTGACTCGGCGTTTTTTGGGCACCCAACGCCAAAGTATCCTCAAGCAGGCAAAAGCTAAGGCCGATATGTTGCTTTATCAAGCCCAAGTGCTCTACCAAACTAAAGAGGTCGAGTCCCAAACCTTGATCCAGCAACTCCAACAAGAATATGCCCGCCAAGTGCAAGAAAATGCCCAAGATTACCAAAACAAATTGGACGCGCTCAAATCCTATGAAAACCAGCAAAAAAAGCAATGGAATCTCCAAAACCAACAGCTTAACCAAACTAAACAAGAGCTCCAAGCCTTCCAACAAGAACTCCAAAGAGAAAAATACACCCAAGAACAAATTTCTCAAGAATGCGCCAAACTCAAACAAGAAGCCTTAAACGCCCTCATGGAATGTGCAGGTTATACCAAAGAGGAGGCTCAAGAGATCGTGTTGCGCCGTCTGGAAGAGGATTTGATCTTGCAAAAAAGTGCCTTAATCCGCCGGTATGAAAAACAAGCCAAAAAAGAAGCCAAAGAGCGCGCGCATTTTATCATCGCCCAAGCCACCGCACGCTTTGCTAGCAGTTTTGCGATGGAGAATTTAACCAGCGTGGTTGCTTTGCCCGATAGTGACTTTATTGGGCGCATCATTGGCAAAGAAGGCAAAAACATCGACACCTTCAAACGCATTAGTGGCGTGGAAGTGATCATTGATGAAGATTCTAAAACCATCACTTTGAGCTGCTTTAATCTGTATCGGCGTGAGATCGCTACAAGGACTTTAGAGCAGTTGATTCAAGATGGGCGTATCCAGCCTGCCCGCATTGAGATGGTCTATAAACGTGTGGAAGCAGGCATGGAGGAGGCAATTTTGCAAGAAGCTGAGGAAGTGATCCTAGATCTCAAGCTTGATTCGATGCCCGAAGAATTAAAACACCTGCTGGGGCGTATGCGTTACCGCACCAGTTATGGGCAAAATGCCTTGATCCACTCTATAGAGGTTGCTATTTTGGCTGGGACTATCACCGAGCAACTGGGGGGGGATTGCAAATTAGCCAGACGCGCGGGGATTTTGCATGACATTGGTAAAGCCTTGACACCCGAACATGGGGGCGATCATGTGGAATTGGGTGCTGAGGTGTGTAGACGGCATAACGAACACCCCGTTGTGCTCAATGCCATTTTTGCCCACCACGATCGCGAGGAGATCAAGAGCATTGAATGTGCAGCCGTGTGTGCGGCCGATGCGCTCTCTGCTAGCCGCCCGGGAGCTAGACGCAAAGAATCAGAGAACTTCTTAAACCGCATGCAGGATTTGGAGCGCATTGCCAGCCAAAAAAGCGGTGTGGAAAAGGTCTTTGCCATGGATGCGGGGCGTGAAGTGCGCGTCATTGTGTGCCCAGAAACCATCAACGATGCCAAAATCCCCCTTTTAGCCCGGGATATTGCTAAAGAAATCCAAAACAATTTGCAATATCCCGGTGAGGTGGTGGTGCATGTGATTCGAGAAAGGCATGCCAAAGCAGTGGCACGTTAAACTTAGTCTTGCTAGAAATGCGAGGCTATGGGCCTTAATTTTGTTTGAAAGGGGCAGGGTGAATTTGGGAACTAAGATTTTAGGGAACATTTTGTTGTTCCTAGTCATTATGGGCGTGGTTATAGTCGTGGTGGCAGACTACAAGCAACACAACTTGGTTAAAAATCTTGTGAAGGTTATGCAAGAAGATGGAATCGCAAAAAAAGAAGCTTCTTTGCGCTACATGTACGAACTTATTGAAGAGGGGATTAAACACTATTACCGCATCCAACCCAAAGAGGAGGCGTTAAAATCCACTCTAAGCTATTTAAAAGACATCAATGATGATCGGAGCATTGTCTATATCGTGGCGGTGGATAGGGAAGGGAGAGTGCTCTTTGATCCGGTCAATCCAAGCACAGTGGGTAAGATTGGGTTGGATTTGACGAGCGTAGATGGTGTGCGGTATGTCAAAAGTTTTGTGGAGGAAGCCAATAAGGGAGGTGGGTTCATCCACTATAAAATGCCTAAAGTGGCCGGGGGCGTGCCCGAGCCCAAGGTAGCTTATAGCCATTATGATTCCACCAGTGGCATGATTCTTGTCACCACTTCTTATTACAGCGATATTTTGAAAGAATTTGATGTGCTAGAGAAGCAATCACGAAAAGAAGTTTTGGCTAACTCACGGGTTTTGATGCAGTGGATTGGGGGCGTGGTGGCTTTTTTGATTCTCGTCTCCACGATCCTTATGCGTGTAACGGTTGTGAGGCAATTGAACAATCTAGTTACTAAAATACACAATTTTGGGCAGGGGGATAAGGATTTGACCAAGCGCATTGAGGTTAATAACCGCAAGGATGAGATCGGGCAAGCCGGGCTTGGAATCAACACCTTTGTAGAAAATATCCAAGCTTTTGTGAAAAGCATGAAAAATAATAGCGTGAATAACAAAGCCCTAGCCGATCAGCTCAATAATGTGATCACCAGTAGCCATGTCAGCATGAAGGAAAATGCCAGCATGATCAATGCCTTGCATTTGCAATCCAATGAGCTATCTTCTGGCGTGCTCCAGTCTGTGCAAGAGGCTAAGGGGGTGGGGGATAAATTGTTGCAAACCCAACAAGCTATCCAGCAATCCAATGAATCCCTAGCCGCCATGCTAGCGCATATTCTAGAGGCGGCCAAGACAGAGGAGGAGTTAGCCACCAAAGTGGAACATTTGAGCAAAAATGCCGATAGCGTGAAAAATATTTTGCATATCATTAACGACATTGCCGATCAGACCAATTTATTAGCCTTGAATGCCGCCATCGAAGCCGCCCGTGCGGGCGAGCATGGCAGAGGCTTTGCCGTGGTGGCTGATGAGGTGCGCAATTTGGCAGGTAGAACCCAAAAGAGTCTAGCAGAGATCAATTCCACCATCGGGCTTATCGTGCAAGAGATCAATGATGTGAGCACCCAGATGAACTTAAATTCTAAAAAGATCGAGGAATTGAGTGTCGGGAGCTTGGAAGTGCAGGAGAAATTTAAGAATATGAGCGCAGATGTGGGCGTGGTGGTGCAAAACACCCATGATTTTATCGCTAACTACACACAAACCGGGCAGAGCATTAAGGATATGGCAGGCAAGCTCACCCAAGTGGAGAACACCACGCATAAAACCCTCAACGATGCCACGCAAATTGCCAATTTGGCAAATTCCTTACACACCTCCACCACAGACTTAGATGCCGACATCAACCAGTTTAAAACTTAAAGGTCTTCTCTTAAAAAGCCATAAGCCCAAACTTTGGGCTGGATTTGCTTAGCTAGGGCGTTGAGCGTGTCTTTGAGGGTGGCATAGAGGGTTTTATAGTGCTCATCTTTGGATTTGCTAGGGGGGTTAAGCACGCCCCTAGCATTGCGCCCGCTGAAAAATTCCTTGATGTCATAGAGTCCGGCATTGGGGTTATAATTTTGGGTGTGCCCGGCTTGGTGGTGGTAATAGGCATACAGAGCCTGCCCGGCTTGCAAGACCTCTTGGGCTAATGGGCTAAAGATGAGAGGTGTGGGGGTGCTAAAAAGGTGGCTCTTCTTGCCTTTTAGAAAGTCTAGGAGCGCATGGCTTTTATAGGCAGCTTTGGCATTAATGGAGGTTTCGCTAAAGGGGATGAAATGGTTATCCCCATGCACACAAGAGATGCGGTTTTGGGTGTGCAAAAGCATGAAAGCCAGGCAATCATGTAAAAATTCCAAATCATGTTGCCATGTATCATTATAGGGGGCGTAGAATTGATCGCGATCGTTGATCCAAGTGGGTTTAATGCAAAGCCGCACGGCAAAATAGACAGACATGGGGAGGAGGTTTTGAGCGCTCACACAAGTAAAAAGGTGTTTTTTAATGTCATTGGGGCTTAGGGTGTTGTCAAGATTTACCGTATTATTGTGTTGTATGTCTGAGCCTGCCATTTTCATATAGGCTAAGGTGTCGCCCTTTTTGTCATAAAAGCCCCGCAACCACTCTATAATGCTTTTGGTGCGATCCAAATGCGCTCCAAACCCCTTCACCCCCAAAAAATTCCCCGCCAAATCGTAAATGTCTAAGAAAATGGGTTGCA
Organism: Helicobacter mehlei; assembly: GCF_007280785.1. Taxonomy (NCBI): domain Bacteria; kingdom Pseudomonadati; phylum Campylobacterota; class Epsilonproteobacteria; order Campylobacterales; family Helicobacteraceae; genus Helicobacter; species Helicobacter mehlei. The sequence continues at coordinate 47,772 of NZ_VKGC01000007.1, read as the reverse complement.
TTCAAGTCTCTTAAAGTGAGGATACGGAATAATAGTGCCAGTGTTTAGGGCGGGCAAACCCGCCCCAAGTGATCTAGTTAAGCTGTGAGACCAACACTGCCAAGATCACTAGCACTATTACCAATCTTTGCATGGTGGCTTCCTTTCTGGAGTGCCACCCTCTGCACCCCCAACCCCAAATAAGCAAGACGCTTACAAGTGCTCCAAATGTGGTCTAAAAGAAAGCCGCCATGTCCTTAATGAGATTGTAGCGATCTTTTTCTTAGGGGGTTTTAAATTAGCCCCCCAAATCCCACACCAAAAACCCAATAGGAAAACTCCCCTTGACATTATCAAAACTAGAGGCTGGGACCATAAAGCCCCCCAAAAAACGCGCCTTAAAATGTTGCCGAAAAGTTTTGAAATTAGAGGAATTGAGGTATTTGAGTGTGGAGAAACTGGCTAAGATGGGACCATGGATTTAAGGGGGGATTTAGTAGAATCAGTGTGCCCCTGTAAGGGGGCAACATCCCACTTTAAGGAGCCAGCCATGGCTAAACATGGTAAGGGCTCTGAACGCGTATTATACATTAAGCTCTCTTTTTTAGGGCTTAAATTTGTGTGGTATAGTCCTTCATAAGAGCTCTCCCCCGCAAGGGGGGCTTCTTTTGGTTGGGATTTGACAAGGGCGATCTCTTTAATAATCCGCATGAAAAATTGGGCGAATAATTCGTTTTTTGCCCTGCCTAATTCTCTAGCATAAGTCTTAGCCATGGGCGAATTAGCCACGCCCCCTTTATTCCTGCCCGTTTGGGTGATTTGGGTCTTGCTCCCCGCTTCGGCATAGGGGGGGTTGATGTAAATGATGAGTTTGGCGCATTTATTGGGGTCTTTTAAGATGGCTTGTAGTGGGTCTGGGAGCTTGTCAAACGAGTCGTCTAAAAAGTCAAATTTGAAAATGTGATCTTCTAAGATGGGGAGTTGCTTGTTTGTTGCCCTTTGTTTTAAAATCCCCACATCGTTTTGATCTAGAGTGCTCGCATAAATGCGCTCGGGCCGACTCAAGCCCAAGAGCAAATTACCCGTGCCAGTGGCTAAATCCCAAATGTAATATTCCTCTTGAAAATGCGCCCCCAAGCACGCCCGCAAATATTCTTGCGATTTTTCCACCCAAATTTTGGGGGTGAAAAACGCCCCCTTGCGCTCTCTAACATCTAGGGGCACTAAAAGATCGCGTCTTTCTAAGATATGATCCCAAAACTCCTGTGCGGGTGGGCGTTTATAAACGCTCCAAAACTCCTTGTGGGCTTGTTGGTTGTCCTTAAAGCCCGTGCTGTCGAAGTTAAAAAACCCGGCTAGATTTTGGATTTTATTGAAAGCATAATGATCGTTTTTTAAAAGCGTGTTGAGATTGTCTGGCAAGGTGTTATTTTCTGCGCTCAACAAATCGGCTAGATAAAAATCTGTATCTAAAATATCCCCCGCCTTTTTCCAATCAATGCTGATACTGGGTTTGACACTCTCTAACCACTTGTGATAGACATGCACAAAGTTATTCGTGTCAATGGGGATTTGCTCCAAAGGGGTATGGGCTAGGTGTTTGATAAATTCTGCCAGTTCTTTTTCTTGGGTGGCAAATTGGAAGTAAAGGGGCTTGAAGAAATCTTGAAAAAGTTGGTGGCATTGCAAAAACTCGGGGCTGTTGTGGTTGCTGGGCGTGGTGTTAAAATTGATGTCTTGGTAAAAAAGGGCGCTCATATCCGCGTTATAACGCACAAAGGCAAAGCAATAAGCATCAAAAACCCCCAAGTAAAGCGGGGTTTCATGCGTGAAAAACCGGTGTTTGCCAATGGTTAAGAGTAATTGCGTGAAAGACTTTTGCAGATCGCTTTTGCCCTTCTTGCCCTCCGCCCAAATCAGGGGGATCAAGCCTTGCGGGTGTTTCTTGCTGATCACAAAGTCGATCTTGTGTGCGCTGTAGGCAAAACTCTTAAAATAGCGTTGGTAAAGTGCCGCTTTTAGGGGCTCTTCAGAGAGGGTTTGGAAAATATAATTTTGCATGCCCCATTGTAGCCAATATTAGGCAATGGTTATGGATTTTTCAAAATGGCGTGGTGTTTTTCTAGCAAGTAAGCGGGGTGATAGCCCATTTTAGCTTGGCGCAAGCCCTCAATGCCCAAATCTTCCTCCCGATTGACCCATGCACAAGTAGAAAAGGCATGGGTTAGAAGTTGTTGGTTGATCATCTGGTAAGCCCCACGCACATGGGGGCTGGCTTTTTCAATGTGGATTAAAGCCATGTCTTTTTGGATAATTTCTCCAAAACTCATCGCCACGATTTTATCCCCAATTTTGATCACCCCCCCTTGCATGCCCAGCTGGTCATAGACTTGCAAGGCTTCTAAGATGCCTTTATGTTCTTGGGCTAGCCCCACATCTTGGGGATCATCTAGGGCATGCCATTCTTGTAAAACTTCCATGAGCGGGTCTATATTGTGGGGGCTAATGGACTCAAAGCTAAAATGCGGGTAAGTTTTTAAAAACGCATTGAGGTGGTTTTTCTTTTTGTGGAATTTCTTGCCACTTAGGGCGATGAGCTCGGGCACGCTGTAGATGTAGTCAAAACGATCCCGCATGGGGGTAATCTCAAAGGCGTTAGGAAAAAATGCCTCTAACTGGGCCACATGTTGGCTTTGTAGGGCGCGCAACTCTAGGGGATGGGGGGCACGCTCGATCAAAGCTTGCAGGGCGGCTTTTTTATCCCCAAGCCCAATGGGGTAAAAATAAAAGGGCGTGCTGTCGGGGTATTTGGTAGCAATGATCAAGCAGTCATGGATTATGGCGTAGCTAATTTCTCTGGCTTTGCGCCACAGATATAAATTATTAAAATGCACATCAGCCACCTCAAAGGCATCGCGGGCTAAAAAGCCATCAATTAGGGGTTTATTGGCAAGTTTAATGGGTTTAAAATCCAAATTTAGGACTCCACGCTGGCATAAGTGCCCAAACTGGTAGGTTGGCAAAAAGTGAGGGCATCTAGGATATTTTGGAGAGGTATAGTGTGCGCCACTTCCAATAATAGATGTTCGCCCAAAGGGTGGGCATGGCAGAGTTTGGCGGGCTTGAGGCTTTGGGTTAAAAATTCTAAGGCCGCGCCCAAGCAATACAATGCGCTTTTTTTCTCTAAGATGCCTTCTGTGCGTAAAGCAAAATCTGCCCTAGCCACCACCAAATACCAACGCTTCTTACCAAATTCCAAAGAGTGGATCGCCTTGATTTTGGCAAGAAGTAGGGCGGGCAACACATCTTTTAAGCACTCTTGCACTAAGAGTGCCCCAAAGTCTATTCCCCCCTCTTGCAGGGCTTGAATCAAAGCTAGGGGGTCTAATTCCTGCAAGAACGCACTTTGCCCAAAGGCACGGCGTATATCCCCTTCTAAGCCATAAAACCCGATTTTCTCCGGGCGAATTAAACTCCTAGAAACCCCCAAGATTTCTGTAAAAATGCTCTCTAAGCCCTTACCCACTCCCTTAAAAATTTGGGCTTCCCGCACGGGGTAGTAACTCTTGAGTCCTAAACTCTGTTTGTGCTGGGCGATTTGGCGCGCGATCTGCAAGCGTTGTTGCAACAACGCGCTAATTTGTTGATCCAGATGATCAATTTGGGTGCGGCTTTGCTCTAGACTCTCCACGCCTAAACAACTCAACTCATCGCTGATCATGTGGGCTAATTTTTCTTTGGGTTTGAGCACTTTAAGCGTGCCCTTACTCAAGCCTAGCTCTAGGATTTTAGGGCGGCTATTATAATGGCTAGCCATGCTTGCCCCATAAGCCCCCACTTTATCCAAGATCACCAAATCTCCCCGTTTGAGTGTGGGTAGTTCGACTCCCTTGGCAAAGCAATCCGCACTCTCACAAATGGGCCCCACTAGATCGTAAGTTTGTTTGGGGTTGTGCGGATCGCTGGTGGTATAGATGGGGTGGGTGGCTTGGTAGAGGGCAGGGCGCAAAAAATCATTCATACCCGCATCGATGATCGCAAAATGCTTGCGTTCATTGTGCTTGGTGTATTGGACTTGGCTAACCAGCACCCCGCTATCCCCGACAATTTTGCGCCCGGGCTCACAAATGATAGTCAAATCTAATTCCTTGAGGGCTTGGAAAATAGCACTAGCATAGGCATTCAGATCGATCAAGTTCTGATTTTGCTCTTGGCTATAATCAATCCCTAGCCCCCCGCCCACATCAAAAAATTTGAGCTCCACCCCACTAGCCACCAAAAAACGCGCCAATGCTCCCATCTTGGTGCAAGCCTCTGCGATGGGGGCTAAATCTGTGAGCTGGGAACCGATATGAAACTGCATCGCAACGGGCTCTAAAAAGGCGGACTGCTTGGCAAACATGAACATCTGTACCGCTTCTTTTTCCTCCACCCCGAATTTATTTTCCCAAAGTCCGGTAGAGATATAGGGGTGGGTGAGCGCATCAATGTTGGGGTTAATGCGCACCGAGACTCGCGCACACATCTTAAGCTCTTTAGCGATGCTCTCAATTAGGCGCAATTCCTCAAAGGATTCCACATTCAAAAATAAAATCTTGCTAGTGAGGGCAAGGCTGATTTCATGTTCTAATTTGGCCACCCCGCTAAAAATGATGTGGTAGGGCTTGATCCCAGCTAAAAGGGCTTTACGCACTTCATAGATGGAAACACAATCGGCCCCACAGCCCAATTTTGCCAAGTGTTGCAAGAGGGCTAAATTAGAATTAGCCTTGAGCGCATAGCAAATTAAAGATTTTTTACCCCTAAAGGCTTCTTTAAAATCTGCAAATCTGCTTTCTATGCGATCCAAATCGTAGAGATAAAAGGGCGTGGCGTGCTGGGTGGCGATCTCTTGGATTTGGGCTAGTTCCAGCATGGGGGTTTAAGAAATCTTTTGGGCTTGTAGGGCTTTGAGGGCGTGGGCTTCTCCAATCTCAAAGGCTTTTTTGTTGAGCTCGGCCACTTTTGCGGGGACTTTAGAGATCATCGTTTGGATCACCTGCTCCCGATCCACGCATTCCACTAAAATAGTTGTGATCGCCAACGCCACCACCGATTGCGTGATGATATTGCCGACCTCATCTTTAGCAATGCTAATAATGGGGATTTTATAGAGTTGCAATCTTGCTTCATCTTGTGCACTGGGTTTAACTAAGTTAGGATCGACCACCACAACCCCCCCATCTTTGACATCGTCCTTAAACAGCATGTAGCTACTTTGTGCCACAGAGAGCATAAAATCAATTTCCCCGCTTTTGGCATAGGGGTAAATGATCTCTTCAGAATTCAAAATAATATCCACTTTGGTAGGCCCGCCCCTAACTTGGCTGGTGTAGGTGGAAGTCTTGGTCCCAAACCCTCCCGAGGCGATCTTGGCTTCGGCTAAAATCTCACCCGCTAAAAGCACCCCCTGCCCCCCCACACCGGTAAAACGCAATTGCAATTCCATGTTAGCTCCTCTCTTTTTTAGCCTTTTTGATCACCCCAGCATACGCCTCGCAATATTCCACTTTAGAGAGGTCTTGTTTTAAAATGCCGGTGGGGTATTTATCCTCCCTTTCTTCAGGGCTTAGTTGCTCATAAGCGCGTTGGCTCACCAGCCTAGAGGCGATCCATTCCAAAGTTTGGGCCGCTTGGGCCATTTTATTTTTGCGCCCCAAATTGATATGGCAATTACTGTGCACATCCACAAAGCTAAAGCCCTTATGCTTAAAGCCCTCGATCAACACCCGTTCCAACTTCTTGGGGTCTAAGACACTCTCACGGGCTACAAAGGTCGCCCCGGCCGCCATCGTGATTTGGCATGGATCAAAGTGGTTGTCAATATTCCCACTTTGGGCGGTTACCGTCCACATGCCATTGGGCGTGGTGGGGGAAGTTTGGGAATTGGTCAAGCCATAGATAAAATTATTCACCAAGACCAAGTTTAAATCAATGTTACGCCTGCAAGCATGGATGGTGTGATTCCCCCCAATGGCAAAACTGTCCCCATCGCCAGAGACCACGATCACATGCTTACTAGGATTAGCCATTTTAATCCCGGTGGCATAGGCTAATGCACGCCCGTGTGTAGTGTGCACGGTGTTGCAATTCACATACGAACTCATCCGGCCACTGCATCCAATCCCGCTCACCAAGCACACATCATCCATATTCCAGCCTAGTGCGTCAATGGCACGGATGATGCATTTTAAGATCACCCCATCTCCACAACCCCAACACCAAAGCGTGGGCGTGCGCTCCACCCGCAAATATTCATCGTAGTTAAACGCCATTACAACTCCTTGATTTTAGCCATGATTTGTTTGGGGCTAAAGGGTCTGCCATTAGCTTGCAACAAGCCCTCTACTTTTCTGTGCATCACATGTTCGATCTGATGGATATACTGCCCTTTATTGAGCTCGACCACCAAGATTTTTTCAAATTGCTTGCCCAGTTCTTGCAATCTTTTATCCGGGCTGGGCCACAAGGTCAAGGGCCTAAAAAAGGCCACTTTCTTAGGATAATTCTGTGTTTTTAAATCTCTTAGGGCTTCTTTGATGCACAAGGCACTAGAACCATACCCAATCACCAACAAGTCCGCCCCCTCTATGTCGATCTCTTCATTCAAATTCACCGATTCGGCTTGGGAATTGATCTTATTAAAGAGGCGATCCATTAGTGCACCCCCCACTTTGGCATCCTCTGTAGGGAAGCCAATGGCATCGTGGTGTAACCCAGTTACATGGTAGCGGTAGCCGGTAAAAAAGGGATTGAGGATGGCAGACTCATCTAAGGGCACCCCATAGGGTTTATAATCCTTAGGATCACCTTTAAATACACGCCGGTTAATGATGCTTTCTTGCACTTGTTCCAAGTCGGGTAACTCCACCCGCCCATACATGTGCCCGATAGTTTCATCCAGCACCAAGAAAACCGGAGTCATGAGTTTTTCAGCCAAATTAAAGGCGCGGATGGTTTCTGTGTAAGCTTCTTGCAAGTTGCCCGGAGCCAAGGTTACAGATTGGAAATCACCATGGATGGGGTGTTTTAAAAAGCTAATATCCCCTTGAGCGACCCGTGTGGGCATGCCCGTTGAAGGCCCTGATCGCATCACATCTACGATCACTAAGGGTGTTTCGGTCATGTAAGAATAGCCAATTTGCTCCACTTTTAAAGAGATCCCCGGACCCGAGCTAGCCGTCATGGATTTAACCCCGCTCATGCTTGCTCCCAAAGAAACGCAAATCCCCCCAATCTCATCTTCCATTTGCATAAAATGCCCCCCATGGGCGGGCAAAAGCAAACTCATCGCATGCATAATATCCGAACTGGGCGTAATGGGATAGCCCCCAAAAAAGCGGCAACCCGCATCAATGGCAGCCTGAGCGACCAATTCATTCCCATCTGAAATTAATTCCCTCATTGTCCCCTCCCTTGCGCTACACTCTCTTCTAACAACATATAATGGTTGGCGCGTACCTTAATGCCTCTCTGCTCAGCCTCTTTAGAAACTTTAGCAAATTTAAAGTCTTTTTTCTCAGCAACATAAATGGCAAAATCAGGACAACCCAGCTCGCACTTGCAACACCCAATGCAACTCTCCGGGTAGGCGACCTTAGCCACCTTGCCCAAGACATGGTCCAAGCGCACACCCATGCCAAGCACCCCCGCTGGGCACACCGAGACGCATAGATCACAGCCCTTACACCTCTGCTCATTCACCCAAACCGGCACGCCCTCAGGGGCTAGCATTTTAGACATTTTAACTCCTTATGCCCTTAGATCGTTTAAAATTTGGAGTCAGCATGCTAGCATTTAAATACTGAATTAGAACTAACAAGAAGGGCATTATGTGGGACTTGACACGCTCTATGGCAAATTTGTAGATTGTGGGATCATCTAAACCCAGTACCACCTTTAGGGTTTGGATAGATTGAGGGCTTGGGAGCATAAATCCTTCCAAGGTGAATCAAGAGGAATATCTAGGCACGCCTTAAAACTCTCTTGAGCCCCTTGTAAATCATTTTCTTGTCTTAAGATGGTGGCTTTGCTATACAAAACCCTTTGGCGATCTTTGGGGTTGAGCTTCCTATCTAAAAGGGCATTGCTTTCTTGCAAGGCTTCTTGGAGCTTACCCCCTCTAATCAACGCGCCGATCAGCTGTTCTTGGGCATAGGGCGTGTAGCTGTTGTTTCTATATTGTTTTTGCAAAGAGATGAGATTTTTAGCGTAAATTTCTAAAGTGGTGGGGTTGTTCTTGCTCTTGCCTTCATATTCGAGTAAGAGGGCATAAACCTCGATCATGCGCTCATCGTTTTTAAAGTGTTCTTGCAATTTGTTATAAATCTTAAATGCCTCCGGGGCGTTATTGGTTTGCATGTAATCAAAAAACAAGGTGAAGGCGATGTCATAATATTTTTTTTGCTTGTTGATGGTGGCTAGTGTGAATGCATCTTTAGTGGCCAGCACGGAGTCTTGGTAATTATTGAGGGCATAGAGGTTACGCCCTTGACGATAGAGCCAAGCAAGTTTATCGGGCGTGTTGTGTTGCAATGCCCCATTAGAGAAGATAGCAGCCTGTTGGTAGAGGGCGGCATCATAGAGACAATCAAAGGCACTTAATTGTTCAGGGGGATCAAAATTTTTAGTTTCTAGAGGGTGGATTTGTACCGCATAGGTGTTAAATCTGGGGCAATCCCCATTTTGTAAAGCCGATCGACTCAAATGCAACAAGGCCTCTTGCATGTAGGGCGAATCGTTCTTTAAATCAGGGGCTAGGGCTAAAACCTGCGTATAGTATTTGTGGGATAATAATAACTTGGCTTTGTGATCAAGAGCCTTCTGGTGCTCTTTGGATGGGGGGGGAAACTCTTGTAAAATTTGGTCATAACGCGCCATTTTGTCATCAAAATTCCCATGCATGGAGAATAAAACTTCTTCGTCTCTATTTTTGACTAGACTCACATGGATGGCGTTGTTGTAATTGTCTAAGTAGGCTAGATTAGCGCGGTGGGCTTCATCGGGTTGGTTATTTCTGGCATAGAGTGCACCCAATTCAAAAGCAGCCTTTTCTTTAATAACGGGATTGTCCTCTTGTTTGGCTAAGATTTGGGCAATTTTAATGGCAGGTGTAAAAATAGCTCTGGCGTTTAAATCTAGGAGGGTTTCATAGGATTTGACCGGGTTTTGGGCGAAAAAAAGAGGGTTGGCATCTAAAATTTTATCTAAGATCAGTTGGGTATTCTTGCCCCCATTGTCTTGGAGATCAAAACGTGCCCAGTTGAAGGCAATGTCGCTCGCACTCTCAATGTCTCTTGCTTGGCTATAAGCCTTTTGCAACCCAGCCAACGCCGCACTTTTATCCCCTCGATTGCTCGCTTGCTGGGCTAGGTGCATTTGGGAGAGGGCGGCATAACGGCTTTTGGGGTATTCTGCAATCACGCGCTTAAAACTCGCTGTGGCTTGCAAGTCATAATTAATTTGGCTATAAGCCTTGCCCATCATGTAGAGCACATAGGGGACTTGGGAATCAGAGGGGTAGAATCTGAGCCATTGATCCCCAATTTGGATGATCAGGTCTTGTTTCTTTTTAAGGCTATTCAAGGCAATCATCTCATAGAGATAGAGGTCTTTTTTAAAGAGGGTGTTAGGATAAACCTTAAAGATACGGCTAATGGCTTTGAGGGCTTGCAGATATTCTTTTTGCTGGATGGCTTGTTTCACACCCAAATACTCTTCTAAATCCTGCCCTCTAGAGTAGGTGAGGGGTTTATTATCCACGTCTAATTCTTGAATCAAGGGGGTTTGGGCATTTTCAATGAGAATGGGGAAATTGATTCCTTTGTTGGAAGCCCCTAAGGGGTCTTGTGGAGTCAAAAAGGGGATTTTGAGGTGGTAGCCCACAATTTGCCATGTTTTGGACATGTTGGGCTTAAGCTCTTGGATGGGGATATGTTGCTTGTAGTCATAGGGGAGGGCAAAGAGTTTTTCTTGGTATTTGGGCTTGATGTGCAAATGAAAAACCCGCTCTTGCATGGTGTAGGAGATGCTGAAAAACTCTGTATCCACAGGCGTGAAACCAGCCTTGGGGATGGCATCAATAACACAAGTAATTTCTTGAAGGGGTATCTTGGTTTGTTCGCATTTAAAGGGCGTGCTGTGCGTGAGGGTGAGGGTAGCAAAATCTTGTTCTTTTTCCCGCCCCTTAGTGATACTCATGTTCAGGGCGTTCAAAAGTGACCCCCACAGAATCAAAAGAGCTATGGCTTTTAACATCGATTCATGGCATCAAAAGACGGAAAGGCCACACCCACGAGGGGGTTACCCCCAGCCCCCAGTAAAAGCCCAAACCAGTCAATGGGCACAAAGATAAGATCGCCATTAAAATACCCAGTGCGCTAATGGCGGGGCTTGCATTGCTCAAGGGGGCAGGACTTTGCGGGGCGGGCTTGAAGAACATGGCAACTAGGAGCTTGAAGTAGTAGGCCACGCTGATCGCGCTGTTGATCACAATCACCATCGGCAAAAACATGCCTTGACTCATCAGGGTTTGCAAAACAATGAGCTTGCCCCAAAAAAGCGAAAAGGGGGGGATTCCGGCTAGCGAAAAAATAAAAATAGCCCCCAGCAAGGCAAATGCGGGATGGGTTTTGATCAGCCCATTGAAACGCTCATAGGGGTAAGCATAGTTGGAAGCTAGGGAGTCTTGCTTGTTGGCGAGCAACCAAAAAAACGCAAACGCCCCAATATTGGTGAAGAGAAAGTAAATCCAGTAGGTGAAGACGATGGAGCCATTGGTGATCACCCCTAAGAGTGCAAAGCCCGCATGGGATATCGAACTATAAGCCATCATGCGCTTGGCATCTTTTTGCAAGAGAGCTAGAACATTGGGGATGGTGATAGTGAGGGCAATTAAGATCGTAGCAAGAGTTAAAATCGAGGACTCGAGTGGGGCCACTAGAGCGTAGTGCACAATGCGCATGAGGACCGTTAAACCTGCAATTTTAGGCACAATGGATATAAAGGCAGCAAAGACGGGGTTATTCCCCTCATAAATATCGGGCATCCAAGTGTGGAAGGGGACTAAAGAGACCTTAAAGCCCAGTGCACCAATAATAAACGCTAAAGAAAGCGTGGTGAGCAACAGCGAATAGGGGTTGGAGCTATAATCCCCAAAATGCCAAAGCCTAAATTGCCCCGTCTTGAGATAAAATAAAGCCGCCCCCAAGACAAAGAATACGCTAGCCAGCATGCTCATCGTGAAATATTTTAAGCCAGCCTCAATGCCCACTTTTTTATTATTCAATGCCATCAGCACGCACATTGCCAAAGACGCGCTTTCTAAGCCAATGAGGATCAGTAAGAGATGTTGGGTAGAAACCATCAGCTCAAAGCCAGCCACCATGAACAAATAGAGGGGGTAAAATTCGGGAGTTTGGAACTCAGCAAATCTCTCTTTGGAGAAAACTAAGATAATGAGTAACAAACTAGCCAGCACGATTAAGGTTTGGGCAATAAAGGTGATGGCATCATTGTCCAAAGCGTGGCCAACCAACCATTGCTCCCATGCACCAAAATATCTGAAATTAAACCCAGACCAATGCACCCACACGGCCAATAAATTCAAGGCTAAGAACACGATCACCAAAGAGACATTGAGGTCTCTTGAAAAACTGCGCTTAAACGCATTCAACAAAAGCAAGCAAATCCCCCCGCCCGCACTGATGAGAAGGGGCAGGAAAGTGAGCATGTTAAACTCTTGCATGGTTTGTGTGTCTGGAAAAGAGAGTAAAGAGTCCATCATTGATCCTTAAGGGGTTGCGCTGTGTTTAACAAAACCTGCACGCTCTTTTCAATGGGTGTTAAAATGGGCTTGGGGTAAATCCCAAAAAACAAAATCGCAACAATGAGAGTGGCTAAGATGAATTTTTCACGCCCGCATAAATCCTTGAGGGCTTGGGAACGGCGGTTAGGCACCCCTAAAAAGACTTTTCTATACAGATTGAGCATGTAGATGGCGGATAAAATGATGGTGCTCCCTGCTAGTAGGGTGATGAGGGGGGAGACATTAAAAAAGCCCAGCAAGCTTAAAAACTCGCCCACAAAGCCACTGGTTAAGGGCATGCCCACATTGGCTAGCAACACGAACATAAAACAGGTGGCAAAGGCGGGCATGGAATGTGCCACCCCTTGATAGGCGACAATCTTGCTCGATTGGCTCCTTTGGTAGAGCATGCCCACCAGCATAAACAAGCCTGCACTGACCAGACCATGGGAGAACATCGTAAAAATCGCCCCCCCCACACCCTCCACATTGAGCGCATAGAGCCCCAAAAGAGCCACGCCCATGTGTGACATGGAGCTATAGGCAATGAGGCGTTTCATCTCAGTCTGCACGCAAGCTAAGATGCCCGCATAGATCACCATGCACAAAGCTAACAAGCTCAAGGGCAATAAAAATTGGGGGAGCAAATGGGGCAAGAGAGGCAAGAGCAAACGCACAAGAGCATAAGTCCCCATTTTTAAAAGCAGGGCAGAGAGCACAACGGAACCCACAATGGGGGCATTTCCATAAGCATGGGGCATCCAGCTATGGAAAGGGAAAATGGGGATTTTGACCGCTATACCTGCAAAAAGAGCTAAGAATACCCAAAATTGTGTTTGCAAGGGTATGTAGGCACTCATTTTAGCAAAATCGCTAAAGGTCATCCCCCAGATTGCATTGGAACCCCAGATTGAACCCCAGACTGCATCTGAAAAAGGGGTGGCTCCAGAGCGCACAACCAAATAACTCGCATAAGCCCAGTAGAGGAAGCCCACCAACATGATTAAAGAGGCTAAAAAGGTGTAGATGAAAAATTTAAGCCCCGAATAGACTCGATCCTTGACCCCAAAACGCCCGATCATGTAGAGCACGGGCAAGAGCGAAACCTCCCAAAACACATAAAACACCAATAAGGTTTGGGCTAAAAAAACGCCCATCAAAATACCCTCTAAGAGCAAGAGGGACAAGAGCATGTGTTTTTTGTTTTCATACACCGCTAGGGTGGCTAGGAAAATCACTAGGGCATTGAGAATCACCAAAAAGAGCGAAATGCCATCAACAGCTAATATAAAGAGAAACAGCCCATTGCCAAGCAAGTCGGTATTGCTTTGGAATTGCAAATTCCCCGTGTTTGAATCAAAGAGAAACCATAGGCACAGCACCAACAAAAGCTCAATGCCCGCCACCACGACTGCATAGGCGCGCGCGTGTTGTTCGCCAATCTTGAACATGGGCAATGCAGCCAAGAGTGGGAAGAAAACCAGCAGATTTAACAAATAACTACCTGAGCTCATACTAACTCCAAAATCTCAACAAGGCACACCCCAAGAGCACCAACACCCCAAGAGTCATCCATCTTAAAGCCGCGCTCAAATTCCCACTTTGCATGGGTCTTACTAGAGTGCCCACAAAGGCGGGGATTTTCACCAACGCATCAATAAACTGATCGAGCAAGCGCACCTCCACCTTGCGCCACAAAAACAGACAAAAGCGCAAAAAACTCCGTGCCAAACACGCATAAAGCTGGGGGATATAGTATTGGTTGTAAAGCAAGTTGTAAAAAAAGCCATGCCCCTTGTTTTTGCAAATAATGCCTTTTTGGTATTTTTTAAAGGCATAAATGATTGCTACAGAGACCAAAACAAGGCTCAAGCCCACCAACAGCCCCTTAGAGGGGTAGTGATCCAAAAAGGAGGGTACACTGATCGCTTGGGAGACAAAATTAAAAAAGGAATGTTCAAAAAAGCCTGCCATGATGGCTAAGATCACAAGGGGCAACATGGCAGTGAGCATGAAATTGGGGGCTTCATGAGGGTGTTCAATGGTATGCACTTTGGGCGCAAAGAAGACCAACATCAAGAGTCTAAAGCTATAAAAGGCGGTGCAAACTGCTCCAATGAGCAGAGCCAAAAAAAGCCCATGATGTCCCGATCCAAAAGCCACTTCTAAGATTTTGTCTTTGGAGAAAAAGCCCGCAAAAGGGTAAATCCCACACAAGGCTACAGAGGCGATGATCATGAAAACCGCGGTTATTTTTAAGGGTTTGTAAAGCCCACCCATTTTGCTAATGTCTAGCTCATCGTGCATGGCATGCATGACATTGCCCGCCCCCAAGAATAAGAGGGCTTTAAAAAAGGCATGCGTGAAGAGGTGGAAGAGTGCAACCCAGTAAGCCCCTAGACCTGCTGCTACAAACATATAACCTAGTTGGGAGAGCGTGGAATAGGCGATGATGCGCTTTAAATCTTTATTGACTAATGCCATGCTGGCTCCAAAGAGAGCAACAAATGCCCCCAAACATGCAATGGCATAACCCACTTGGGGGATTGCGCTATAAAGTGGGTGGGCGCGCACCAATAAATACACCCCTGCTGTAACCATCGTAGCGGCATGGATCAAGGCTGATACGGGTGTAGGTCCCTCCATCGCATTGGCTAGCCAAGTGTGTAGGGGGAATTGCGCGCTCTTGCCCATCGCCCCCACAAAGAGCAAGACTCCGATCCAAAAGAGCACATAGGGGTCTATTGAGGCGATATTGGCAAAGACAATAGAATATTGGAGCGATCCCACACTCCAATACAATAACAAAATACCCATGAGCATGCCCAAATCTGCCATGCGATTCATCACAAAGGCTTCAATGGAGGCACTATTAGCACTGCTCTTGTGATACCAAAAGCCGATTAAGAGATAGGAGCATAGCCCCACACCCTCCCAGCCTACAAAGAGCCCTAAAAAGTTATCACTGAGCACCAAAAAAAGCATGGAAAACACAAAGCCGGAGAGATAGCTAAAATAGCGGTTATAGCCCTTGTCATGTTGCATGTAGCCAATGGAATAGACATGCACCAAGAAAGAAACCAATGTTACGACCACAATCATCACGGCGTTAATGGGATCGAGCATGAAAGAAAAGCCGATATGGAAATCCCCCATAGTGATCCAATCAAGCAAAAACGCCTCGTAAGAATATCCTTGCAGTGCCTGAATCAACAGCACCAAAGCACTCAAAAAGGACACAAACAAGAGCAAGGAGTTAATCACCCCCACATGCAAATGCCGGCAACACCCTCCCCAAAGCCCCGCATAGATCGCCCCGCCTAAGGGCAAAAACAACACCGCCAATAAGAGCCAATATGCGTCCATCTCTAGCCTTTCATGCTATTGAGTGTATCTATGTCTAGGCTTTTGTGCTTTTTAAACCACAAAATCACCAAGCCCAAACCTACCGCCACCTCACTAGCAGCTAGGGCGATCATAAAAAGAGCAAAGATTTGCCCTTGTATGTTGTGGATATAATGCGCGGTGGCGACTAATGCGACATTAATGGCATTTAACATGATCTCAGTAGAAAAAAACAACATTAAGATATTCTTACGCCTCAACATGCCCGCTAGCCCGATACAAAACAACAGCCCTGCAAAAACCAAGTAATGCCCCAATGTGATCACGCCTCATCCTTTAAATGGCTTTTCCGCAAAGCACTGGCTATGCCACCCACCAAAGCCACCAAGAGCATCAGTCCCCCGGCCTCAAAAACGATCAAATACTTCCCAAAGAGAGCATAGCCTAGTAGTTTGAGTTGGGGGACATCTTTGGGGTTGGTGAGCAAGTCTTGCTGGGCATGGTATTGGGTGGCCCACATGGAAGCTTGCGCGCTCACATGGCTATTGACTGCCGGTGCACCCAAAGCTAACACCAGCACTAAACCAACACCTGCAACTAAAAACCACACTAACTTAGGTGCATGCGCACGCTCAAAGACCTCTTCTGAGGCATTAAAGAACATCATGCCAAAAGCATACATCACAATCACCGCCCCCACATAGACTAAAATCTGCACCACGCCCAGAAACTCCGCATTGAGCAGAAAGAAAAAAGCAGCAACAAAAACCATGGCCACAGCTAGGGCACTCATGGCGTATAAAATATTTTTTGTGGTGATCACCACTAAGGCCATGCTCAAAGTGAGGATGGCAAAGAAGTAAAAGGCGATTGTATCAAGCATCTTTGTTTTCCTCTTTAGGAGCTTGCTCCTCTTTGCTGGCATAATCTAGGGGTGTTTGTTGCACCCTTTGGCTAGCATCTACACTGGGTGCTCCAAAGCCAGCAAACTCCACATGGCTATGATCTTTTGCGCTTTGCACATCGGTTAAAAATTCCGCCTTGCCCCCAAATTGGGAGCGTTGCACGCTACTATTTTCAAAGCGTTGTCCCATCACAATGGCTAACTCGGGGCAGACCTCCGCGCACAATCCGCAGTAAATGCAACGCCCTAAGTTGATCGTATAACTATCGATGTGTTTGCGCTCGTCTGCGCCCTTGTGGGTGATAATTCTAATGCAATTACTGGTGCAAATCTTTTCACACAACCCGCAACCAATGCAACGCTCAGAACCCGAATCCAAGAGTCGTTGCAAGTGGTGCACGGCCCGGTAACGTGGGCTTAAGGGCAAAACCTCCATGGGGTAGTGGATCGTAACCTCTTTGCTAAAAAATTCTTTAATGGTGAGCCCCAAGCCCTTGAAGAGATCCAGCCCAAAGGTGGATTTGAGCGTGCCTAAGAACTTTTGGGGGGTGGTCGCCGGCTTGGGTTCTTGGGCGATCCATTTGTAGCGTTGTTGCGCCATGCTTTCTCCTTAGATTAAGATGACAAGTCCGGTGATCAAGATATTGACCAAGGACAAGGGCAACATGATCTTCCAACACAAGCGCATGAGTTGATCGGGGCGCACATGGGGGAAAGTCGCGCGCGCCCACATCGCCAAAAACACAAAGAAACAGACCTTCAGCAAGATCATCACCCCACCCGGAATGATCCACAACGGATTATACCCGCCAAAGAAAATCAGCGAGATCACAAAACAAAAGGCAAAAAGATGGGCGTATTCAGCTAAGAAAAACATGCCCCAACGCAAGCCACTATACTCGGTGCAAAACCCAGCCACAATTTCGGCTTCATGCTCTAAGAGGTCAAAGGGAGTACGATTGAGCTCGGCATAGCTGGCAATTAAAAATAAAAAGAAAGCTAGGGGTTGCTTGAAGACCAGCCAATGAAATAACCCGCCGGCTTGGTAGTTGTTGATCTCCACTAACGAGAGCGAACCGACCACCATGAGGGGGGCTAAAATAGTCAAGGTGCTCACCACCTCAAAGCTTAAAAGCTGGATGGCTGCGCGCGCTGATCCAATTAAAGCGTATTTGCTATTAGAGGCTAGCCCGGCTAGCAGGGGTGCATAAATACCTGCAGAGCCAACTGCTAGGAAAAAGAGCAGACCAACATTAATATCTGAGATAATGGGCTTGATGGTGTAGCCAAATAAAGTGAAATCCCCAAAAAAGGGAATGGGGGCCATGCACACGAAGGCACTCACCATCGCAATCACGGGGGCTAAAGAAAAGATCAAGTGGTTAGCATGTTGGGGGATAACATCTTCTTTGGTGAAAAGCTTGATCGCATCGGCGATCACTTGTAAGAGCCCAAAGGGACCGACATAAGTCGGACCTAGTCGGCGTTGGAAAATGGCTAGCACCTTGCGCTCCAAATAAGTCCCAAAAGCCCCCAAACCAGCAAAGACCAAGATAACCACTAAGATTTTTAGCAAAGTCTCTATGATGTAAGCACTCATACACTCTCCACTTGCAAATTAGCAAACCAGCTATCTTTGAAAATGCCCGCCACATCCAAACTTGGGCTAACCACAAATACCGCTTGCTCCAAGGCGTGATCGACAAAAAGTGGGCCCTCTAATTTTAAATCCCTATAACTGAGGCAAATGCGCGCCCCCTCAGCAAGCCCTAAGCTCTCCAAGTGTGCTTTAGAAGTGTAGATCCCCTCTTTGAGTTGGAGATTTTGGCTAAAAAGAGTGCCCAAGCCAAATTGGCTTTGGGGGTATTGGCAATAGGCGTTAAAAACAAGGGGTGTGCTTGGGCTAATAGGCTGGGCTTGGGCTGGGTTTTCTTGTTGGGTGATTTTAAGGGCATAACCCCTTAAATTGCTTTTATCATTGCCATAGGCATTGAGCAGATCATCATAAGCGATAGGCTGGTAACCCTTCTCTTGGGGTAACAGATGGGTATAATCTACCAAACTCTCGCCCAAAAGCCCAAAATGTTGGGCAATGTCGCTTAGATCGTAGCCTTCAAATTTGAGTGCGGGTCTTAAGGGCAATAGATGCCCTTCAAAATTGGTGGTGCTCCCCTCTAGCTGGTTAAAACTAGGCAGAATAAAATCCACGCGGTAGGCTTGGTTAAAATCACTATCCAAAGTATAATCCGCCCGTGTGCGCACACCCACGCTAGGACTCTCCAAGCTCTCTTGTTTGTCTAGCTGGCAGATTGAGGCGATGCCTAGCGCATTGGGTGTGGGGGGGATCAAGATGATCTTTATTTTAGGGTGTTTGGCAATCTCTTGGAGCATCAATGCCATATTTTGGGCCCTAGCGTGGGTGTAGATTTCCTTGCCCACCACAAGGGCAATTTGATTAGCCTTAGCCAAAAAACCCTGCATTTTGTCATAGATTTCTAAACTAAGTCCGCTCTCTTCTAAGAGTTTGTAAAAAGTCTTGGGCTTAGCGGGTTTTTCAGGATCGCTAGATGCTTGGGGGATTTCATAGGCACCCGCCAAGATGGACTCTAGACATGGACTAGAGACGTTTAAAGCCAACATCAAAGCCCCCAAAATCACTTCTTCTACGCCATGCAAACAAATGGGCAACACGCTACGGCAAATCTTGGTGATGTCTTGATCTAAAATCGGGTGGGCATAGATCAAACTAGCTTTATTGACTTTGAGCGCATTAGAGATAGCGTATTTGATGAGCGGGTTTTCGTTCTTAACTTGCGTGCCCAGCGTGAAAATCGCGTTGGCATTCCTAATGTTCTCTGTGGACTCACAAGGCACACTAAATGTGTTTAAAAACTCCTGAAACAGACGCACGGGCTCATTATAAAGCTTAAAGCCTAATTTGGCGCGCATATATTCTATCAAGTAGGCTTCTTCATTGAGTAGATCGCCCCCGATGAGCACAGACTTAGCCTCCTTGAATCGTTGCACCGCCTCCAATAAGTCAGGGCTACCCTCCTTGCTGGAGGAACAATCAAAGGCAAAACGCCCCGCGCCACAGATGGGGTTATGGTAAAAGTCATTGCCCACACGGAAGATTTTTTGATCCTCACCTAAAGTGTCAAAATGGCGCACTTCATAGTCAATCAAACACCCCGCCGCACAATGCATGCAAGTTGAGTCAATATGTTTGAGTTCCCAAGCATTGGCTTTATAGCTAAAATCTTTATAGACAATCGCGCCCACCGGGCACACCGCAATACACTCCCCGCAATCAAAACAAGGTGTATCGCCCACAAAGCCAATCATCCCCTTTTGTTTGCGATTCCACACGCTAAAGGGATCTTTGGGCATGCTGGCTTTGAATTTATCTGGGGCGTGCAGATCCGCCTTCAGTGCCTTTAAATTGCTATCCCCGATATTATCGCTACAAGTGGTTACGCAACGCTCACACATGATACACAAGTTAGGGTCATAAGAAGCCTGTGCCCAAAAGGCAAAGGGTTTTAGATTATCGCGCACGGCAAAGGGCTGGGTTTCTACCTGCATGCGCATGGTCATATCCTGCAACTCGCACTCCCCACTCTTATCGCACACCCCACACTCTAAAGGGTGATTGACATCATAGGTTTGCATGATCATCTTGCGCTCGGCTTTGATAGCGGGGGTGTTGGTGCAGATTTTGCTATTGGGTTTGGCTTTGGTGTTACAGCCATAAACCCGCTTGCCATCCACCTCTACCATGCACATCTTGCACGCCACGGTGGGGCTACACCCGCTCAAATAGCAAATGGCAGGGATATACACCCCCGCACTCCTAGCAGCCTCTAAAATGGTTTGCCCATCTTTAAACTCGATGCTTTGCCCATCTATTTCTACGCTTGGCATGCACCCACCTTTTTGACCACTAAAGTCCAATCTACGCGGTTAAATCGTAAAGAATTGAGCAAGAGATCGCCCCTTTTTTGGATAAATGCGGCACTTTGCTCCACAATATCAAAATCCACCACTTCTAACATAAAAATCACCACCTCATCTGTAGCCACGCTACTATCCATGATCGCCCCTAGACGATTCAAGACCGCTTCATTGGGCTCATCTCTTAAGGGGCGTAAATCAAAACGCCTCATCGATCCACCTCTCCAAAAACGGCGTTGCTCGATCCAATAATCGTAACTGCGTCCGCCAAATACTGCCCCACAAGCACATCTTGTAACGATCCAATATGGAAGAAACTCGGGGCGCGGATTTTCAAGCGGTAAGGGTAGGGTTCGCCCTCTGAATGGATAAAAAAGCCCAATTCGCCCTTGGGTGATTCGGTGGGCGCATAGACCTCGCCCTTGGGTGGGCGCATGCCCTGAGTAACCAAGACAAAATGTTGCATCAAGGCGTAGTTTTGGGTCATAATATCCTCTTTGGGTGCGCTGATGTAGTGGGGGGCGTGTGCCATGATCGTGGTGTTGGTGGGCGCATACAAGGGGATCAGCTGTTCTAATATCCGCAAAGACTGCTCGATTTCATACATGTAGAGCAAGTAGCGATCGTAAGAATCCCCATTAGAACCCACTGGGATATCAAAATCCAATTCGGGGTAGAGCTCATAGGGTTCTTCTTTGCGCACATCATAGGCAATCCCGGTGGCGCGCAACATGATCCCACTCGCTCCCCATGATTTTGCCATCTCTTGGGTGAGAGTGCCCACATTCTCTAGGCGTGCGCGCCAAATGCGGTTACTATCTAACAAGCCACTGATGAGTTTGTGCATCCCCCTAACTTCGGCAATAAAGCTTCTAAGCCCCTCTAGCCAACTAGGCGGTAAGTCTAGAGGCACACCCCCAATGCGGATGGCATTGTGTGTGAGTCGCGCCCCGCAATAATCCTCCATCAAATCCAACCCGTATTCACGGGTTTTAAAACAATACAGAAACACCGACATCGCGCCCACATCAAGGGCATGCACGCTCAAGAAAAAAACATGGGAGATGACGCGGTTTAATTCTAATAAAATCGTACGAATCACCTGCGCGCGTCTAGGGATTTCTAACCCCAAGAGTTTTTCCACCGCATAGGCAAAGGCATAGTTATTGCTGGTCGATGAGGTGTAGTCTAGGCGGTCGGTGGTGGGCATGTATTCATTGTAGATCATGTTCTCGCCCAGCTTTTCACAGCCTCTATGCAAGTAGCCAATATCAGGCGTAGCTTTAATGATCTTTTCCCCATCTAGCTCTAAGATCAGGCGCAACTGCCCATGTGAAGAGGGGTGTTGGGGACCAAAGTTGATCACCATTTGGTCATCATCGCGTTCAAAAATCACATTTTCAAACTGGGGTTTGAGCTTGGTAAAAATCTGTGCCATTAGGGACGCTTTTTGAGCTCTGTGGGCTCTTTGGTGTGCAAGTCTTTAACAAACAAGGACTTTTGGAAGGCGTATTTGCTAGGGTTGTCCTCCAAAGGCAAGCCCTTGGACTGTTCATGCCCAATTTTAGAGAAGTTAAAAGTATCCTTTTCATCCACCCGTGCGCTATCCCTCTGCTCGGGTCCTATCACCTTTCTATATTCCTTGCCAAAAATCTTATCCACCTCATACCATGCGGCATGTTCATCTCCCTTAAGCGGGTAGGACTTGCGCAAGGGGTGTCCCACCCAATCCTCTGGCATTAAAATACGGCACAAATGTGGGTGATCTTTAAAGATGATCCCAAACATATCATAGGCCTCCCGTTCACTCCACAGGGCCGACCTAAAAAGATGGCTTAAGCTGTCCATTGGCTCATTTTCTGCTAGCGTGCATTTCAAGCGCACCCGTCGTTTGCCTGCAAAATGGGGCGCAAAAGAGACAAACTGGTAAAAGAGTTCAAACTCCCCTCTTTTTTCCAAAAAGTCAATCGCACTCATCTCGCTCAAAGTTTCATAGCCTAAGCGTTTGAGATAGCCCGCCACGCCTGCCAAGTCGCTTTTTTGCACCCAAAAGACCGCACAATCTAATTCTAGAAAGTGTTGCAAAATCGGGTAAGAATAGCTCAAATGGTTGTAGATCACCTCATAAGGCGTGCCGATCAAAGATTTCTTAGGTGTGTTAGGGACTACATGGAATCTATCAGAATAATGCACTTGTTTTTGCACATTGGCATTGGGGCGTTGTTTTCTAATCATTATCAGCCTTAGATCAAGCGTTTGGGATTAGGGGTGGGGAGGGCTTTAGCCCGGCGGATTTTATCTTGCAACACCATCAAGGCATATTGCAAAGTTTCCGGGCGGGGCGCGCAACCGGGTAGGTAGATATCCACTGGAATAATGCGATCCACCCCCTGCACGGTGGCATAAGTGTTGAACATCCCCCCCGTATTCGCACATGATCCCATAGAGATCACCCATTTGGGTTCGGGCATTTGGTCATAGAGCCTACGAGTAAATTCGGCATGCTTTTTAGTCAGAGTGCCGGCAATGATCATCACATCAGATTGTCTAGGCGAGGCTCTAAAGATCGTCCCAAAGCGATCGAAATCAAAACGCGAGCCCCCCGTTGCCATCATCTCAATGGCACAACACGCTAGCCCATAAGTGAGGGGCCAAAGCGAGTTGCTACGCCCCCAGTTCAAAAGCTTGTCCAAAGTGCTAAGAGCAATGGGCAACCCGCTATTTTTCAAATAACTTATTTCATGCTGTGCCATTCGAGTGCTCCTCTCTTTAAAGCATAGATAAAGCCAACGGTTAATAAGAAAAGAAAGCTCAACATCTCAAAAAAACCAAAAAAGCCCAATTCTTTAAAATCCAAAGCCCAAGGGAACATGAAGACAATCTCCACATCAAAGAGGATAAAAAGCATCGCCATCACATAGAACTGGTGGGAGATGCGGTTTTGTTGTTTTAAAGCAATGGGCCCGCACTCATAGGGTGCAAGTTTGAGCTTTTCATTCTTGCGTTTGGCTAAGGCACGGCTGATATAGCGTTGGATTTTTAAAGTCCAATTAAAGACTAAAAAACTAAAGACCAATAAGATAAAAACCCCAAAGTAGGGGTGTTCTACAATGCCCTCTGCTTGCAAACACTAACTCCAACTAAACCAATCTAAATAAGTATTAAAGCATAATTTAATTAATTAAAACTTTGAAAATACCCCTAATCCATAAAACACTCTTAAGTTTTTCAAATCATCTCCCCATGCCTCTCTAGTCTTTGTTGCTATAAGGCTTTGCCCTTTTTGACCATGGTATCTTTAGAGTTCTGCATGCACCTTGTAATCAAAATACAAGTACAAATATGCTACAAATCCCCATGTTTGGGTTGCCTGCCACCCCAAAAAAGATGGCAAACGAATTTTTATGGATAAAATTGATAATAATGTATTAGATGATTTGGAGGATCGTTGTTATGAGAAAGGTTATTGCCAAACATGGTCGGAAAAAATGGGATTGACTAGATTAAGCGCGCTATTGGGGCTTTTGTGCTTTCTAGCTAATGTGGCGTGGGGGGTGGGTTGTGATCCCAATCCACACTACCATTGGGACTATGTGCTTAACCAAGCAAGGGATTTTGCGGACAAAAATCATGGTCTTAATGGTGATGGCGATCAGAGTACATATGGTCCGCAATTCGTGCTTGAGAATCATAAAGCCGTGGTGGGGGGGATCACTTATTGCGGGGCTGTGGTGCGTGGTTATCGGCCCGGGAATATTATCTACAATAGTGGCGATCGCGGTACTACGGCTGGACTTGAATTGAGTTTTATGTGTTTTGGATTTGCTAAAGGCACTAAATGGTACAAGGGTTCTTGTTTGATGTTAAATGCAGAAGCTCCTTTCTCTGAAATTCGCATGGAGTTTAAAAAGGGTGCGTTTCTCTTGCACATCAGAGAGGACTCCTATGAGTGTGGGCGCAGTATATCCACCTATAGAAGCACTTTGAGTTTTAAGCCACATGGGGATCGCTACCTCTTAAAAGCCATCAATGGGCAACTGGACGACGAAGAAGAAGACTACCCTATGGACCCCATTTATCGCCAAAAAAGAGATGGCAAACAAATTTTTATGGATAAAATGGATCGCGATATCATAGATGATTTGCTAGATCGTTGCATTAAGAAAGGGTATTGTCGAGATAGGTGATTGAATGGCAAAGTTTCTTGTATTTCTGTGCGTGTGGGTGGGTCTTTGTGATGGCTCAAATATGGCGCTGTTCCAGCGTGCGCTCTTGCAACAGACACAGGAGTTCATACATGTCTTGGATAGCAGGAGGCGCAAAGATTGCGGGTGTAGAAAGGGGTATGAGTTTGATCCAACCTGGTGCTGGTGTGATGCCTACCGCTTTGAAGCGGACTCTGTGGGGGATGTTCGTGAGTGGTGGCATAATTACAATACCCAAATATTTGAGATAAAAAAGCCGCGCATGCGTGTGTTTGTGATGTGGGGATTAGCCATTGCCACTGGTGCTAGCAATGGGATTAAAACCGTGTGCTTTGGCGTGCTCAAAGACTCAGTATGGCACCAAGGTTCTTGTTTGCAACTTGAAGATGAGTTGCCCTATTCTTTTGTGTTCTCCAGTGCCCAAGTGTCTTTTAAAAATCAACGCCTTATTTTTACCCTGCGCCAGCAAGATTGCAAGGCAAAAGACATGGAACAGGGGCTTTTCCCCAATGTAACCTATAAGCGTTTTGTGTTCTCGATGCAAAAGGGGCGTTTCTTTTTAGAGCAATACCGCTACGATGAAATGTATGAGACGATAAATTCTGATGGGATTTCTGAATGCGTGGATGCCCGCTTTCTTAAGGACATGGCCAAAATCAAGCCTGTTGCAATCCGCAAAGCAGGTTCTAATCTCTATTACAGCCGCCAAAGAGATGGGGGCGCGATCTTGATGAAGCAAATCACGCCTACCTTGTTGGAGAAGTTCCAAACGCGTTGCTACAAATCCAAGCGTTGTAAGCCTTTAGAGGTAGAGATATATAGGGCTTTTGACTTCTCGCCTAAACAGCCGTGGTGGCTTGATGGTTTAAAGCGTGTGCGATGAATAAGGGGTAATATAGAGTTTAGAAGGGTGGAGTGATCGATGGAACAGATTAAATTGTTTGTGGGGGGTTTGTTAGTGCTTATGGCTTTAGGTATAGCCGTTCTCTTAAAACGATCTTTGCTGGGCAAGTAGATAACAGACCTTTGTGCGTAGCTGTATTTTATGGGGATCTTGTAACACAAAACATGACAACTAAGGATCTTCGAGTTTCAGGTAAAAATGTTCCCACATTCATTTGTGCGGGGATTTTAAAGAGTTGGAAAGAATTAGATAAATCCACGCAACAAAAGAGCTTTTACTTGCACCGTGATGCGTTCAATGATGCGCAATTTCTGAGTTTAACAGCCAGTGTGGTTTTAAAAAGCATCGCTTTAGCTTGGAAGTGTGGCAGAGTCTTGCGGTTGCAGATGGCTATCCTGACACCATCCATAGAATCTTTTGTGTTTAAGCCAAGTTCTAAAGGGTTTTTGTTAGACGCGTATGTTTATGAAGAGTATGGTGGCATTGAGGGGGAAGATCCGGATACAGGAGAAGTGTTTAGAATCCAACCGGGCAAAAATATCTATTACAGCCAAGCTAGGGACAAGCAAAACATTTTCTTATCTAGCATAAACGATGCGTTGCTCCATAAGCTAAAAGAGCAGTGCTATAAATCCAAGCATTGCAAGGAAACAGAGTGGCAAAAGGACTCCGACTTTGAAGCAGGCGAGGGCTGGAAAGATGAAACAGATAAGTAAATATGATCATTGCCTTGCGGATACTAAAATATTAGGACTCTTGGGTTACTTATGAGGAGTGGTTATGTTTAGAATAATGCGCACCTTTTGGCTTTTGTGTTTCTTAGCTAATGTGGCGTGGGGTTTGGAGTGTAATCCTGATCAAGCCACTGCCCTAAAAGCACAAGCACAGGCGTTTATAAAAATGCCTATCAACCCAGAAATCCGCCTAGATCAAAACTATCTCATCGATCCTAACCAACCAAAGCAAGTCGCCTATATCTTAGATGTGCATAAGGCTTATGCGCATGGCGCGCTGTATTGTGGCTTTGTGGCGCGCCTTTTTGGTGCGGACAGCTTGGAAGACTTAGAAAGCGATGAAGGGTCGCGATACTACAAATACGCTGTGATGCACGCCATGTGCTTTAAGCTAACTAAGACTTCTAAAAAGGGTTCTTCTGTATTTAAGGGTTTTTGTTTGTATCTATTTCCTAGATCCACCCAATTACAAATCCATGTGGAGTTTAAAAAGGATGCCATTATCTTACGCTTTGATGATCGTTATGTCGAATGCGATCACGAACACTTTGAGAATAAAAAGTTAATCTTTAAGCCCCTTAAGGGGCATAAGCGTTATGTGTTGCAAACATACAGCCGTTGGGACGATGGTGTTGGACTCGATCCTTTTTATGATCAAAAAAGAGATGGCAAGCGAATTTTTATGGATAAAATTGATAATAATGTATTAGATGATTTGGAGGATCGTTGTTATGAGAAAGGTTATTGCCAAACATGGTCGGATAAAAATGGGATTGACTAGATTAAGCGCGCTATTGGGGCTTTTGTGCTTTCTAGCTAATGTGGCGTGGGGGGTAGGGTGTGCTTATGATTCTAATTCCTATGATTTAGATGACAAAATAGAGCGTTTTGCCCAAAAGCTTGATTCTAATTTTGTCCCCTCTGCTATTGCCAATCCTTCTAAGACAGCCCATATCCTAGAGCTGAATCGAACCTATGTAGGGAAGACTCTGTATTGTGGTGTTGTGATGCGTTTGTTGGTCGCAAATGCTAATCCATATGCACACGATGCTTATGAGGAACATGCGATTAATATGCGCCTGATGTGCTTTAATATTACCAAAAACACCCTGCAGAGATCCCAAACATTTGAGGGTTTTTGTTTGTCTTTATACCCCGCATCTAAGAGCTCGCAAATTGGCATGGAATTTAAAAAAGATGCGTTTGTGTTAGAAATTGAGGAGTCTTTCATAGAATGTGATAGCACCACATTCAAATCACAGACTCTACTCTTCAAGCAAGAGGGCGATCGCTATGTTCTGCAAAGCTACACGGGCACTATTGATAATGACGATCCCGATCCCTTTTATCGCCAAAAACGCGATGGCAAGAAAATTTATATGGACGCAATTGATAATGGCGTGCTAGACACACTAGAGGATCATTGTTATAAAAAACATGACTGCCAAACATGGGAGGAGAAACATGGGATTGAATAGACTAGGCAGGCTTGTTGGGCTTTTGTTGCTAGTAGCCCATTTTTTCTTGGGTTTGGCAGAGTCTGAGGATTTTGAACCTCCGCGTGTCGTTAAGATGCTTAGGGATCAAAGTAGTGAGTTTTCACTTAACGATCCAAGGGAACAAAGCGGTCATCCCATAGAGGTCTTTGAGGAGAGTAAAACCCATGTGGGCAAGACCCTCTATCGGGGCTTTATGTTGCGCACCTTGTGGCCAAGTGTGGATGATATCAATGAGAAACTAGGTAAAATCAACTGGAGCACCATGTGTTTTGGTTTTTTCAAGGGCTCTAAATGGCAAAAAGGCTTTTGCTTAGAGCTCAACTCTAACGCCACCTTTTCACAAATTAGTATGGATTTTAAACAAGACACTTTTATTTTGCGCATCAATGAATATGCGATTGAATGCGACTGGGAGCACAGAAGCCTAGAGATTCTAACCTTCAAGCCTTTTAAAAATCGCTATGTCTTGCAAAGCTATAGCCGTATCAACGACAGCGATAAAGACATCGATCCCTTTTATGCCCAAAAACGCGATGGCAAGAGAATTTATATGGATACAATCAATCACAGCGTGTTGCAGGACTTGCAAGATCACTGCTATGAGAAAGGTGATTGCCAAACATGGGAAGACAAGCGTGGAATTGAGTAAGTGGGCATGGATTTTAGCACTCAGTCTTGCTTGGGGTGGTGCGCAACCTTGCGCCTGCCTGACAGACTATTCTAGCGCGCTAGACGCTCTGGGCACGCAACTATCTAAGGCATTAGCCCCAAACCCTAAGCTAAACCCAAAAGATTACCTCTCTTATGTTGTCAAGGGCACTCTTCAGTTTAAAACCCCCGATCCCTTTGTTCTCTTTGGCTATGCTGCACACAACCAAGATTACAGCAAAAACGGGTTTTGTGTGGGTTTGGGCACTCGATTAGATTTTCATACAAATTTTTGTCTAGTCAGCACGCGCTCTAAGGGTTGGTATATTAGTCCCTTTTGGCTAGATAAAGGGTTATTGCACATTGAGTTTAGCAGGGAGCAAAACGGGCATTTGGAATATAACCATCTGATTTTTGCCAGAAAAGATCAAGCCTTTTTCTTGCAACGCTTTTACCGCCAAAACTACCCTACCCAAACCCCCATCTCCCCACTCTATGACAAACTTAGAGTGGGGATCAAGAGCACCACTCTGTATTACAGCTCCAAGTATAGCCCTGCTCCAATCCCAATAGATAGTATCAGCGATACACTCTTAACGCGTTTGCAAACAGAATGCGCACAAAGCCAACCCTGTTTAAAGGCGCGCCAAGAAGAGCCCTTAAGCCTTGAGCAAATGCGCGCCCACATTGCCCCATGGCTTAAAGAGATAGCCCAACAAGTAGGCATGCCAACAAATTCTAAGAAAGTGTGGCTAGTCTCTCAAGCCTTCATTGCTAACCAACAAAAGTATTTGCTAGGCATAGACAGCCTCCAAGACAAAAATAAAAGCATTTTTTGCTTGGGGATTTTCCATGGGCAAGAAGCGCGCAAGGGGTTTTGTTTGCAAGTTTTCACAAAAGAGCCTGACATTAAGCTTTCATGTGAGGAATCTTTGTTGAAAATCCAAATAGATACAAAGTCAGCCATCCAACGATACCTTGTTTTTCAAGCTATTCAAGGTCAGTTTTATTTGCGCCAATACTATGAAGTGTTTTTAGCCCAAGATGTCCTTAAAATCCCGCACAAAATAGGAGAAAAATTGTATTACAACCAAGAGAGAGACAAGCGGCAAATCCCCATGCAGGCTCTTAGCACCCCACTTTTAGAGGAACTCAGACAGACATGCGTGCTACATGGCTTATGCCAAACCCCTTTACTTGAACCATGAGCATGGCACTTGATTGGATCCAAGCCTTGATCTTAGCTTTGGTGGGTTTTGTTACGGGCGTTACGGCGGGCTTTTTTGGCATTGGCGGGGGCGAGATTGTTGTGCCTGCGGCTATTTTTGCCGGTTTTACCTACAGCCATGCGGTGGGGATTTCTCTATCCCAAATGCTCTGTTCCTCTTTAATTGGCTCGATCATCAATTATAAAAAGGGCTTGTTGGACTTAAAAGAGGGGAGTTTTGCTGCTATTGGGGGATTGGTGGGGGCAATTTTGGGGAGCTTTTTACTCAAGTTCATTGATGATCGCATTTTAATGGGAGTCTTTGTGGTGGTGGTGTGCTATACATTCATCAAATACGCCTTTTCACGCCCCAGCGCACATTCCAAGCACTACACAGACGCGCACTTCCAACTCCACGCCCAACCCATGACCCCAGTTGCTAGCTCCACGCGCTGGGGGTGGGGCGTGGATAAAAAACATGCCCTGCTAGCCTTAGCTGGTTTGATAACTGGGATTTTTTCTATCCCTCTTGGCATGGGCGGGGGGATTTTAATGGTGCCTTTTTTGGGCTATTTTTTAAACTACAGCACCCAAAAGATCGTGCCTTTGGGGCTCTTTTTTGTGATCTTTTCCTCTCTCTCAGGGGTCATCTCTTTATACCACTCCGGCGTGTTAGATGATCGCGCCCTGCAGGCTGGATCGATCACGGGGTTAGGCGCGCTCTTAGGGGTGGGCATAGGGATTAAACTCATCATGCTAGCTAGTGAGAGGATTCATAAAATATTGCTACTTTGCATTTACGCCCTAAGCATTATGGCAACTTTATTCCAGCTGATTAAGGCGTGGGTTTAGAATAGCGATAATAGGCTGCACATGCCCCCTCAGAACTCACCATGCATGCGCCAATAGGGTGGGTGGGGGTACAGACTGTGCCAAAAAGGGAGCAATCAAGGGGTTTAACCACGCCCTTTAAAATATCCCCACACAAACAAGATTTGTGATCAAGGCGGGCATTTTGGGGCAGGTATTCTTTAAACACAATCTCAGCATCCAAATCGGCATAACTGGGACGCAAACCCATGCCAGAAAAAGGGATTTCCCCTAATCCACGCCATGCAAATGCGCGTGCCTGCATCACCTCTTCAACTAAGTTTTGTGCCCTCAAGTTGCCCTGCATGCTCACTACACGGCTGTATTGAATCTCTAGTTGAACGCGCCCTTCTAGCACCTGTTTTAACAGCATATAAATCCCCTCCAGCATATCTACCGGTTCAAACCCAGCCACCACAACGGGGAGTTGGTGTTCTTGCACAAAGGGAGCATAAATCTTAGCCCCGCTGATCACGCTCACATGGGAGGGGGCAATGAGCGCATGGATTTGGTGTTTAGAATTTAAAATAGTGCGTACGCTAGGGGGTACAAGCACATGGTTTAGATGGAAAAAGAGATTATTGAGCTTGCGCTTTCTAGTTTGCTGGATTAAACTTGCACTCATAGGGGTTGTGGTCTCAAAACCGATGGCAATAAAAATCACTTTTTTACTGGGGTTATCTTGTGCAATCTGCAAAACCTGCAGAGGGCTATAGACAAAACGCACATCTTTACCTTGCGCTCTGACTTGTTGCAAGCTGGCTTGGCTTCCGGGGACTCTGATGAGATCGGCTAGAGTTACAACAATACTATTGGGCATGCACGCTAAAGCAATGGCTTGATCGATGCGTAACTTAGGCATCACACACACAGGGCAACCCGGACCATGCACAAAGTTTAATGCAGGTTCTAGGATCGCGCTTAATCCATAGCGCATTAGAGTGTGCGTGTGCCCCCCACACACTTCCATAATGCTTAGGGGGCGTAAGGGTGGGGGGAGTTGCTGGGCTAAGTTTTGAATCTTGGCTATGAAAGCCAGAATCACATCTTGATTTCTAAAGGCATCAATGAGATTAGGAGTCATCATCCATGTTTGCGATCATTTGCTCGTAAAGAGCTAGGGACTCTTGGGCATCTTGTTGGTCTATCTTGCCCATCACAAAGCCCACATGCAAGAGCACAAAATCCCCCACATCTACCGGCTCGCCCATCAAATCCAAGCTTGCCTCGCGTTGCACGCCCAGTGTCTCTACAAGGGCGGTGCTACCCTCAATGGCGATCACCTTAGAGGGGATGGCTAGACACACGAAGATTCCCTAAAAAGAATGCTCGGATTGGTAATTCTGATCGCGTCTTTGGACCAAAAAGTCCTTAAAGGCTTGCAAAGAGTGGGGGTCTTTGGCACTCAAGGTAAAAATGGGTGTTTGGGGTTTGAGCTTGTCCATGTCTTCTTGCACCTGCGCCACCCTAAAGCCAAAAACATCCATCAAGTCAGCCTTGCTCACCACCACCGCATCGGCGCATAAAAACATCGTGGGGTATTTGAGCACCTTGTCATCGCCCTCGGGTGTGGAGAGCAAAACAATATTCATCGCTGCACCCAAGTTATAGCTAGATGGGCAAACTAAATTCCCCACATTTTCAATCACCAAATAATCACTTTGTGCGATCGCCCCCTTTTGCTTGAGAATATCATAAGCCCCCTCAATCATGGCAGCCTCTAGGTGGCACGCCTCACCCGTGGTGATTTGTTGGGCAACTACACCTTTCTTAACCAGTCGATCGGCATCGCGATTAGTTTGTAAATCCCCCTCAATCACGCAAAATTTAAAATCCTCAAAGCTAGCGAGATTTTCTAAAAGTGTGGTTTTACCACTACCCGGGGAGCTCATAAAATTAAGCACATACAAGCTATCTTGAGCGTAGCGTTTTTTCATCTCCAACGCTTTTAAGTCATTTTTACTTAAGATTTTTTCGACCACCTTGACATCTTTTTTGCTCAAATTGGGGTTGTTATTGAGCGATTGGGTTCTAGTGTCTAGCATGTGTTACTCCTAAAAATTTTTGGTGCATACTAGCACAAAAGATTAAATCTAATACCCACGCTCTGATTTACAGATGCCAATCCACCCGCTCTGCACGCTGGGGGATCAACACCCATAAATCCCCCTCTTTTAAGGTTTGGGGTGTTTGTAAAGAATTGAGGGGTAAAGAGACAATTTGTCTTTCTAAAACCAATTCCACACTCTGCCCCTTAATCTCTAGCACCCGTGCGCATAAACCCTCTTGGGTTTTAAAATCACGCATAAGGCATGTGTGTTTTTGGGGCTTTTCTTCAATCCAGATCAAATTGTGGGCGAGTTTGTAGGCTTCTAGCAGATCGTGGGTGATGATTAAAGTTGTGAGTTTGAAATGCGCGCTGATATATTTGAGTTGTTCTTGCAAATGCGCCCGCGCATCTGCATCCAAAGCACTCAAGGGTTCATCTAGGCATAAAAGGGCATTGGGCTGACCTAAGATACGCACCAATGCGCGCGCTAGGGCAACTCGTTGGACTTGCCCGCCAGAGAGCATGGGGGTGGGGTGTTTTAAAAGCCCCTCTAAACCCATTAAGCTAATCACTTCCTCAATGTGCGCTTGGTGGCGTGGGTTGCCAAAAATGATATTGTCATAGACATTTAAATGTGGGAAGAGTGCGCCATCTTGGAAGACAAAGCCCAAGGGGCGTTTTTGGGGCGGGAGGCAAATTTTTTGAGTGGTATCCAGCCACACAGACTCTTTAAAGCAAATGCGCCCTTTTTTGACTAACTCCAACCCAGCTAAGACACGCAAAAAGGAGCTTTTGCCTGCCCCTGAAGGGCCACACAGCACGCTAATTTGTTGGGTTTTTAAATCTAGGTTAGCCTCCAGCTCAAAGGGACCCCTAGCCCCCTCTAGCTGTTTGCTAAACTCAATGTGGAGCATAGGAGGGCTACCACTCCCAACCCCCACCAATACGGAAGGCTAAGTAGGTGGGGATTTTCAAGTTACCCAAAAAGCCTACAGGACCCGAATCTTGTGAATTGTTAAATCCGATCATCTTGAGGCTAGATTGCACGGAAATATCCAACACCCTAAAGAGGCGCAAGCCCCCGGTCAAAATCACGCCCTGATTGAGCCCCTCTTTAGAGACATTCCCCATCGCCCCAAATTTGATGCCAAACCATTTCCAATTTGCCATAATGCCCCCGCCAATCATTTGGCTACGCCTACCAATCATCAGCGTTTTATTGTTGGTTAAATCAAAATCCACGGCTAAATTCAGCCACTTCCAGCGATAACCCAGCCCCAAGCGCACCTGTGGATCGATTCGCATATCTGAGATGCCGGAGTTATAGCGGATTTTGGGGGCGTTTAAGTATTTGCCCACAAGCCCGATTGTAAAGCCCTTAATGCGGTAAGCTGTGCCTAAATCTAGCCCAAAGTGGCTTTGTTGCACCACATCGCTAAAATTAAAGTTAAAATTAGAAACCAAAGAGTTAAATTGGCCGATTAAACTTTGTATATTCCCTGTTAAGCCCACCCCGTAGCTTAGGGTGTAAAGATACCTCAAGGCTACGCCCACAGAGAGTTTGCCCCCTTTGTGGAAATCAAACCCATAAGCATAACCAAAGGGTACACTCCCAATAGCCAAGCCCCTAATGGCTGCAGTATTTTTGGCATTGGGTGAGAGGATGGAGCTATTGAGAAATGCGTTTTGGTTGCTTTGGCTCAGAGTGAGGCTATTTTTATTAGCCCCAATCTGGATAAAGGGAGGCACATGCGCACCCGGGGGCAAGGGGGGCAAACCAAGGGTGGAGGTGGGGACAATGATTTGGTTATATTTGGGGTTTGCTAGCACACTACCCCCTGCAAAGGCACTGGCAAAAATCCCGATTCCAAAAGTTCCAATCCCTCCCTTGCGCTTCACTTTGGGGTGGATTTGCACCACGATACCATTTTGAGAAGATAGATGTATCCCATTGCTTTTTAATAAATTTTGGAAAGCATTGGCCCCATTCACTAGAGCCTTGGCCGCCTTCCCTTCATTGGCATTGATCGTAACACTAGAACTCTGACCCATAATAAATCTTCCCATGCCCTCAGCATGGGATTGGAGCAACTGATTTAAAGATTCAGCATCTTTACCTAAGGCAGACCCACTGAGTGCTTGGGCACCCAACTCTAAAAAATTTTCCTGCCCTATAGAGGCCCCAAAGCTGTACCCAAACTTCGTTCGGGAGTCTATATCCAAGAGTGCAGGGTTATAATAGAGTCCCCAACTGGAGTTTTCTAAAGCGACCCCAGCTCCCCCCATTCCAAAACTGGTATCCCCCATCTCACCAAATTCAAGTCCTTCCAGTCCTCCACAAGCTAGAGCACAATAAAATAACACTCTTTTTGCAGACACAACAACCACACTCCTTTACTTTGATATTAAACCAGCTTTGGACTCAGTATTTACTCAGTGTTAAACTAGTTATGCCTAGATTGTAGCATATTCTAATTTAAAGATCGCCAAAATAGCCCGCCTTCTCTTTAATTGGCTTTAACCTAAGATAGGTTAAAATGAAACCTATTTTTCTAAAAATGGGGCAAAAAATGAGATTGAAAGCCAACCATGTCCGTTATATCGCGAATAAGATCGCTCAAGATTTAATCCAATCGCCCTTACTAGAACTCAAAGGCACGCTAGAGAATCTCACCACGCTAACTTACCAAGTGGTGCAAGACAATGTGGATCAAGAGAGTGCCATCGATCACAAAGTCCGCGACCTGCTAGAAGAAAAACTTGATGAAATCGAGTTCATGCGCATGGATGAGCGGCAGTTGTTTTGGGAGGCTAAAAGGCGTGTAGCCGCCCAAAGGGATTTTGTGCTCGGCTGGGAAGATCGCTGTAATGTCCTTTCCCATCAGATTTTAGAAAAAATCCTAGATGAGGACCTGTTTATGTTCTCGGTCTCTGAAAATATGATCCGCAATCTCATTTTTAAATCCATCGACACCTATGCCAAACTCTATGAGAGCGTGGAATTAGAGGTGAGCGAAAAGATCAAGCATTATAAACGTAAGCTCCCCGTGGGTAGTGATGAATACGAATTGGTTTTTGAGCGCATGTATGAGGAAGAGTTGAGGCGCAAAGGCTTTTTATAATGGCGCGTGTCTTATTTGAAAATGGCATTTTGTTAGAGGCACAGAGCTTCGGCGCGCCCGGGGTGGTGGTGGGCGAAGCGGTGTTTAACACGGCGATGAGTGGCTATGAAGAAGTTATAAGCGATCCGAGTTACAGAGGGCAGTTTGTGGTCTTTAGCGCGCCTGAGATTGGGGTGGTGGGAATCAATGGGCAAGATTGCGAATCACAACACAACTTTTGTGCTGGGGTGGTTGTGCGCCATTACCCTACGCGTTATTCTAATTTTAGAGCCAAGCAGAGTTTGGGGGCGTTTTTAAACCAACATGGGATTTTGGGGGTGAGTGGAGTGGATACGCGCGCCTTAGTGGGGATGCTTAGAGATGAAGGGGCGATGCAGGCGATCATCTCCACCCAAGATTTAGAAAGGCAGGAGTTGCAGACTTTGCTGGATCACGCCACCAAAATAGCTAATTTGCACCTCATCCCCTCACTAACCCACCCCAAACCCGACACGCAGGGGGTGTTTGATTTTGGGGCACTGGGTTATCCCACCCTAAACCCGCCCTTTTGTGTGGGCGTGTTGGATTTTGGAGTCAAACAAAATATTTTAAACAATTTGGTGCAAGTGGGTTTGAAGCCTCTTTGTTTTGCCCCCGATAGCAAGGCTAGCGCGCTTTTAGAAGCCTACCAAAAAAAAGAGATTAGCGGGATTTTGATCTCCAATGGTCCGGGCGATCCACTCAAACTCACACGCGCTACTCACGAGATCGCCACCCTTATTGAGGCCAAAATCCCCATGTTTGGTATTTGTCTAGGACACCAGCTCTTGAGCATTGCGCATGGATTCCCCACCTACAAACTACGCTTTGGGCACCATGGGAGCAACCACCCGGTGCTCAATTTAGCCACACGGCGCATCGAGATCAGCGCGCAAAATCACAATTATTGCGTGGGCGATCGCATTAGCCAAGTAGCCACCATCACGCATCAAAATCTCTTTGATGGCACCATTGAAGGCGTGCGTTACTTGGATTCCCCCATTTTTTCGGTGCAACACCACCCCGAGGCCAGTCCGGGTCCTAGAGATGGGCTGTATATCTTCAAAGAATTTGCAAGGTTAGTAAGCCATGCAAGCACCCAATAATCAAGGGGTAAGTCTATTGGTGGAGCTCTTTTTCTGCATGGTGACTCCCAAAAGTTACGGCTTTGTTGAGTAAAGCTAGGGCTTTTTGAGAATCCTCATGGACACCATACCCCTTTTTATAAGCCTCGCCCAAGTGGTAAAGCACAATCCCTAACATTTTGCGTCCATAAGCGTTGTAGTGCTTGGTTTTGAGGGCTTGCAAATCTAGCGTGCCCTGTTGGCGTGCTAAATCTAGAGCTAAATTCTGGTAAATTTGGAAGGCATGTTTGTAATCTTGGGGTACCCCCTTGCCCTCTTGATACATCTTGGCCAAATGGAGCTTGGCGAAGATAATGGCTGGTGCACTCCCCTCTTCGCCTTTAGCCTTACTCATCTCAATCGCCTTTTCAAAATACTGCTTAGCTTTATTGTAGTCCTTAGCCACGCCTTTACCCTTTTTATACAAGTGCCCCAAATAGGCCGTGCCTAGCGGGTCGCCCTGATCGCTGGCCTTTTTGTAAAGCTCAAAGGCCTTATGATATTCGTGTTGTTTCTCTGCTTGTTTGCCCTGATTGACCAAATTATCTTGAGCGCACACGGGCGTGCTGGCTAACAACGCCCCGCAGAGTACCGCACATGCCAAATGTTTTAAACCCAATACCATGCCTGCTCCTTAAAAATTAATCGTCAGCCACAACCAACCACCCTATTCTAACACAAGCCTTCAATTTTAGAGGAGTTTTTGCTATAATAGCCCGCTACTTTCTTTCAATTCTAAACAATCTGACAACATTATTAAGGAACAGAGTGGAAAAAATACTAGACATTGTAGAGTTGATCGCCTATGAAAAAGGCTTGAGCCCAGAGGTGATCAAAGACGTGGTGAAAAATAGCATTTTAAAAGTGGCTAGGGAGTGCATTGACACCCGCGCTAATTTTGTGGTTGATGATTCGAACAAGGATTTAGCCCTCTTGCATGCGGTGGAAGTGTGCGCCGATGACGATCCTAGGTTAAATCAAGACCCCACTAACACCATCGCACTCAGCCAAGCCCACAGAGACGATCCGTCCTTAAAACCCAGTGATATTTTGCACTATGAAATTAGTTTGAAGGACATGAAGCGCAGTGCAGTCAATGCCCTTTTTAAGGATTTGGAATTTAATATCCAAAAAAGCCTGGAAGACCAATACTTCCAAAAGTATAAGGCCATGCTGAATACGATTGTTAAGGGTGTGGTGTTGAGCGTGGATGAAGCACAAAATACCTATGTCGAGATTGAAAACATGCAAGCGGTCTTAGCCCTTAAAAACCGCATCAAGGGGGAGACTTTCAAGGTGGGCGATAGCGTGCGCGCGATTTTAAAGAATGTGCGTTTCAGCAAGCAAGGCTTAATCTTGGAACTTTCCCGTACCACGCCTAAATTCTTAGAAGCCCTTTTGCACCTAGAGGTCCCTGAAATTGCTGATAAAGAAATTGAGGTGATGGGCATTGCGCGTATCCCCGGAGATCGCGCCAAGTTAGCCCTGCGTTCGCTGAATAACCAAATTGACCCCATCGGGGCGACCGTGGGCGTGCGGGGCGTGCGAATCAATGCCATTAGCAAGGAACTTTGTAGCGAAAACATCGATTGCGTGCATTATAATGAAGTGCCCGAAATTTACATCGCTAACGCCCTTTCACCTGCCCATGTGATCAAGATTAAGCTTGCACAGGAGGGCAAAAAAAGCGCGCTGGTAACCCTTTATGGCGATCAAAAGAGCAAGGCGATCGGGCGTAATGGTGTGAATGTGCGCCTAGCGTGCATGCTGACCGGCTATGATATTGATTTTGATGTGTTAGAACCCAAAGAGAGCGCGCCCAAAGTGCCCGAAAAAGTGGGCTTGAGCATGCTCGAGTCGCTCTTTAGCAAAACCCCGGCCACACCCTCAGATCAACAAGGGGGCGAGTAAAAAACCCAAACCCACAGACAAGGCGATCATCAAGACCCCGGGCAAAAAGAAAGGGTGATTGAAAATGTATTTGCCAATGCGTGTGCTCCCCGTGTCATCCATTTGCACCGCACCTAAAAGCGTGGGGTAGGTGGGGAGCACAAAAAGAGCCGAAGTTGCCACAAAGGAAGCCACCAAAATATAAACCCCGTGTGGGTGCTCGGGGGTTAGCCCCATCGCTACAATCACGCTGGGGATCAACGCCTTTGTGGTGGCTGCTTGGGAGTAGAGGAGCATGCTGGTCAAAAACAACCCCACGGCTAGCAAAAAGGGGTAGTGGCTCAGCATGGTGGAGGCAAGGGCTTTAATGGGATCGATGTAGGCTTTCACAAAGGTATCCCCCAGCCACGCCACGCCCAAGACACACACACACGCGCTCAAACCCGCCTTAAAAGTGCTTGTTTGCACCAAGTCACCACATTTGATCTTGCAAAACAGTGCGATCAAGGTTGCAATGCTTAACATAAAACTGATAATAGCGGCATCTCTATGCAAAACTACGGGTTTGATCCAACCCACATTTTTAGAAATCGCAGTCGCGTAGAGCACCACCGCTACAATGCCCAAGACAAAAATAAGCACCGAGAGTTGCGCACTCTTAGGGCTATCTTTGTGGCTAGGCATGTTTTGGGTGTGTTTGTCAAACGATTCGCTTAAGCGGTTGGGTAGAAGGGTGCTGATAATTAAAGAGGTGAGCAAGCAACTAACTAGGGTGGTGGGGATGCAAATGGCTAGCAAGATCGGGTAGGAAACCCCCAAGGGCTCTAAAAAGCCACTCATGGCGATCACGGCTGCTGAAACCGGGCTAGCGGTGATCGCAATTTGGCTAGAAACCACGGCCAAGGAGAGCGGGTGGCAGGGCTTGATATTTTGCCCCTTAGCCACTTCCACAATCACGGGCAACACCGAAAAAGAAGTGTGCCCCGTACCCGCTAGTATTGTGAGCGTATAAGTTACTAAGGGGGCTAGGTAATTGATATATTTAGGATTTTTGCGCAAGACTTTTTCAGCTAGACTCACCAAGTAATCCAACCCTCCAGCTAGTTGCATCGTCGCAATCGCCCCGATGACCGACATGATAATCAAAATCACATCCCAAGGAATCACTCCAGGTTTGAGCCCAAAGCCCAAACTCAAAACCACCACGCCCAAGCCCCCCGCATAGCCAACCCCCATCCCACCCAAGCGCACACCTAGAAAGATTGCCCCCAAGACCACTAACAATTCCAATCCAAACAACACCGCACATGCTCCCACCTAGAATATGGCAAACTTAAATTATAACCTAAAGGAGTTTTAGATAAAATATTAATACCAATGTGTTAGGGGAAATGATGAATAAGTTTTTTATGACGGGTTTTTTCGTGTCGTGTTTGAGCGTATTTTTGGTTACCAATGCTTTGCAAGCCAAAGATGAGGCCCAAACCCAACAGCACAGCAAGCACCTCAAAAAAAATAGCAAGCCCACCACTCAAGAGCGGCTCAATGCACTCAAAAAGTTTTCCAATGTGGTGGAGCAGATCGAGCATTATTATGTCGATGAGGTGAGCATTAATGATATCGTGGATAAGGCCATCGATGGTTTACTCAGCAACTTGGATGCGCATTCTTCCTATTTGACCGCTAAGAAGTTCCGTGATTTTAGGGCCCAAACTGATGGCGAGTTTGGCGGGCTGGGAATCACCGTGGGGATTCGCGATGGCGCGCTAACCGTCATTGCGCCCTTAGATGATACCCCCGCTTTTAGAGCCGGGATCAAGGCGGGCGATGTGATTTTAAAAATCAATGCTGAAAGCACGCTCAATATGAGTATTGACGATGCGGTGAATTTGATGCGGGGTAAACCCAAAACACCCATTGAGCTAACCCTTGTGCGTAAGTCTGAGCCTAAGCCCATCGTAGTTAAAGTATTGCGCGATATTATCAAAATTAAATCCGTGCATGCCAAGTGGATTGAGGGCACGAAGTTTTTATACTTGCGTGTCAATTCCTTTGATCGCAATGTGGTTAAAAGTGCCATGGCCGAGCTTAAAAAAGCCAAGCAAGCCCACCGCTTAGAGGGTGTAGTGTTGGATTTGCGCTCCAATCCGGGCGGGCTACTCAACCAAGCCATCGATCTATCCAATCTCTTTATCAAGCATGGCGTTATTGTCTCCCAAAAAGGGCGGGTGCAGTCTGAGGACATCGAATACCGCGCCAATGGCCACGCCCCTTATGCGAACTTACCCATCACGGTTTTAGTTAATAGCGGGACAGCCAGTGCCAGCGAGATTGTCTCGGGAGCACTGCAAGATCACAAGCGCGCGATCATCATTGGGGAAGACACCTTTGGTAAGGGGAGCGTGCAAACCACTTTCCCGGTGGGCAAAGAGGAGGCAATTAAAATCACCATTGCGCGCTATTATTTGCCTAGTGGGCGCACAATCCAAGCCGTTGGCATCAAACCTGACATTGTGATCCCTGCTGGTCCTGTACCCCAAGATAAAAACACCTTTAGTCTTAAAGAGGCCGATCTCAAACACCACTTGCAACAAGAGCTCCAAGAACTCAATGCCAAGGATCAAAAAAACAATAAACAGGGCAAGTCAGAAGGCAAAGAGAGCGTGATGAGCGCAAAAGACATCAGTGGGGACATCCAGCTTAAAATTGGGATTGACATGCTGAAAGTTTGGGATATTTTCATGGCCTCTAAAGAAGTTGCTAAAAAGTAGGCCGTGTTGAAGTTTTTTTTCTTTGTACTTTTAGTGCTCCTCCCTTGTTGGGCTGATCCGGGCACTGAGAAGGCTAAGGTCATCTACCTAAAAGCCTTAAATGCCCAAGACCTGAGCAGTAAGCCAGTGTATGTGGGGCAGACCATCTCTGTTACCTATAATTTATTGTTGTTCTCACAAGCCAAATTCCTAGGTGCGGAGTTGCTTAAAATCCCTAATCCCAAACAACTCAAACGCCTGAACTTCACCCCTCAGTGGAAGTCTCTGGGGAATGATAATTTTAGTGCGATCTACCAATACAAGGTCATGGGTTTAAAAGCTGTAGTGCCTGCTTTAAAGGTGAGTGCTTTTTCACAAGAACAGGGCTATGTGGATACTTCCAGCGTCTCTAGCATCCCCCTACAAGTGGTCGATCTCTCCCAAAATCCCAATTATATCGGCGTAGTCGCGCGTGATTTCCAAGTTGTGAGCCACAAGGTAAAAGAATATGATAGCCAAAATAACATTTTAGTTTTTGAGATCAAGGCACAAGAGGCCAATTTAGAGGATTTGAAAATCCCGGTAGAGACTAAACAAGGCTTTGAGAGTTCGCATTTTGGCACGGGCGAATCGCATGGGATTTATTATTGTATTTTACCCAAGAGTATGCGCCAACTCTCCTTTAGTTATTTTTCGCTCACTCAAGAGCAATTTAAACCTGTGCAATTTTCCTTGATCCCTATTGTAGAAACCATTAGCACACAGAGCAACCTCAAGCCTAAAAATAATCTTTTCTTGTTTTCCAATTTTGTATTGGGGTTTTTGTTGCTATTTGTGGCGGTGCTGTATTTTGTTACGCGCTACAAAAATACAAGTTTGGTAGTGGCATTACTCTTGGTGGGGGTGTTGTTGTGGAATATCTTTTCGGGTTATAAAAGTGCGGTGCTCTTGCCCAATACCGAGATCAAGATCTTACCCACGGACAACTCGACAATTCTGACCATCACCACACATTCCATACCGGTTAAAATTATCGAATCGCATGCGCAATATGATAAAATCTTGACTCAAGATGAGAGAATTGGCTGGGTGAAAAAAACAAATGTGGAGTAGGATTCGTGGGGTTTATGCCCTCTTGGTTGTTGGGTTAGGGCTGGGTTTTATTATTTTGATGAATTTTTTAACCCGCAAGCACAATAATTGCCGCAGCACGCGCAAGTGGTGCCGCTCCTTTTTCTTTTTGATGGGTGCGCCCTTAGAGAAGGTCGGCGAATTTGATTTGAGTGCCAATTTAATTGTGCTCAACCACCAAAGCATTATTGATATTATTTGCCTAGAGGCCTACCATCCGCGCAATATCTGTTGGGTGGCTAAGAAGGAATTA
This sequence comes from Helicobacter mehlei, assembly GCF_007280785.1. Lineage (NCBI taxonomy): Bacteria > Pseudomonadati > Campylobacterota > Epsilonproteobacteria > Campylobacterales > Helicobacteraceae > Helicobacter > Helicobacter mehlei. Next base: position 5,340 of record NZ_VKGC01000007.1, on the reverse strand, counting down.
GGCGATCTCCCCTATTATGGCTATGCGCTCAAAACCCCGCAGATGATTTTAATTGATCGGCAGGATAAAAGGGGGCTAGCCTCTTTGCTCAAAATGGCTAAGGAAAAATTGGAACAAAATCGCCCCTTAGTGATCTTTCCAGAGGGCACGAGGGGGCAGGGTGGGGAGAAGTTTTTGCCCTTTAAGCCCGGGGCAAAATTATTAGCCGAGCGTTTCAAGCTCAAAATCCAACCCATTTTGCTCCTCAATACGCGCAAGATTTTTAATAGCAAACCTTTAGAATCCACGCACACACGCTTAAGAATGGTACTATTAGACGCTTATGAGCCTGATTTTAATACAGATTGGTATGTGGAACTAGAAGAGCGTATGCAGAAGGCGTATCTGCAACATTACCAAGAGTTGGGTTCTTGAGTTTTATGGGCGAACATGCTATAATTGCGCTTTTGGGGTGTTAGCTCAGTTTGGGAGAGCGCAACGCTGGCAGCGTTGAGGTCAGGGGTTCGAGCCCCCTACACTCCACCATCTTTCTTTTGAGACAAAAACCCAAACTCTTTGCTTAAAATTCTAAATAAGCACAGATAGTACTTGTATTGTTGTATTTAACGGGATATGTCATTATCCACAAGCAAAATGCTATTATCACCATGCCATATCGGGTCTATTCTTAATGGCAAAGTTAGTGAAAATGCCCCCACAACCTGCATTTGGTGTGTCTGCACGGCAGATTTTCAATGGCGTGCTAGCTTACTTCCCCACTCTTGCACAAGAGAGGTGTATCTACCCTACCCCTTACCCTTATGCTCCTGTGCTTTGGCCTCGTTTTGCTTTTGGGATTTATACTGGTATTGTGCTTGTGCCATGTGGCTTTTAGCGGCTTCCTTATCGCCCCTCACCTCTGCTTCCTTGCTTTGGGCGTGGTAGCGATCCCCTTGTTTTTTGTTGTTTTCTGCGCGTTGCTTAAACATGCCCTCTTGGTTTTTGTAATGAGCCATGGATTTCTCCTCTTTATACCTCAGCTGAGAATGACACGGTTGTCAGAAGTCTTTTTTAGATCATAACCTCGCAATTTGTTTAACACACCGACACCCCAGCTACAACGGCGATGGTAACTGCAGAAATGGTGGGAGCAGTCCCTAAAATCCCTACAGCTCCAGCCACTGTAAAAAGACTAGCAGGTGCTACAAGTCCGCCACTTGCAATAGTAGCTGTAACAGCTACCACAATAGCAGTAATGGCAACGGCCCACGCTGCGGCACCAGTAGCTTTGATTTTAATGACCTTATTTTTCAAACCACCCTCTATCTCAATGGTAGATACCCCACTTTGAATCGCTTCTGCCAACTCCGCTTCATTGCTAACTTTCATCTTTTTCCTCCCGTAAATTGAATAGAGAATGGTGGCGCACAAAGAATTAAAATACAATTAAAAAAGAGAAATTAAACATAAAAAACAAGTTAAGGAAAACTTCCCCCGCATCACCCTACTTTCCCACCCTTGCAAAGGCAGATTCATCGGTGTTAGAGTGCTGAATTTTTAGCGTGTTTTAAGTGCATGGATAACCCCCAAAACAACACAACCACCCCTAAACAAATTCCATGCAACACCGCCCAACTCCCATAGGCAAGAATCAAACCCACAGACGCGCTAGCTAAGACATTGCCCCCAAAGACACACAAGCTATTGAATCCCTGCAGGCGCAATTTGTGCTCGGATTGCATGGCATTGAGCATAAAAGTGCCCCCATTAAAGCTGAGCGCCCAACCCACCCCCACAAGCACCAAACAAAGCCAAAAGGCTAAAAGACTAACACTGCAAAGCGCGATAACACTTGCCCATACGTAGCAACACAGCCCTAACACAACTAAGCGTATAGGGCTTAAACTCTTGCTCAAAGCAGCCAACACGCTTTTACTCTGTACATAGCTCAAACCATGCGCGTGCATTGCTAGAGGCGTGGCGTGCATCACTAAGGTCATCAACCCAAAGCCTAAGCCACACGCACAGGTGGCTAAGAGAAAATGGGGTTCTTTTAAGAGAGTTTTTAGGGGTACTTTGGGGCTTTCTTTGACGCTAAAGGGTCTTAACCTTAGCAAAAAGCTCAATGCCATATGGAGCATACAAAGCAAACCCACAAACCCAAAAGAACCCACAAAGGGCACACTAAAGAGAGAAACGCCTACATTGCCTAAATGTGGTCCTAAAATGCCTCCCAAAATCCCCCCACTCACCACAAGGGCGGTGGCTCCATTGTTTTGCCAAGTTGTATCAATGGCTTCTATGGCTAAAAAGCGATAAAACTGGTTAAGCGCGATAAAAAAGCCTAGCAAAAAGGTTGCTAGACAGAAGAGCATAAAGCTTTGATCCAACAAGGCTACAATGCCTAAGCTAGCCCCCACCACCCCTAACAAAGACGCGCCTAAAAATGCCCTTTTTCTGCCATATTTTTGAAAGATAGAAGCTGAAAAGCACACCGCCACAAACGCCCCTATAAGGGTCGTGGTAACGGGCAGAGTGGCTAGAGTGGTGTGCCCTAAAAGCCATTGACCCGCTAGCGCGCTGCTAAAGGTGAGCAGAGAAACCACCGACCCGCTCAGAGCCTGCCCTAAGAGCAAGAGAAAAATGTTTTTGTTGAACATGAGAGGGATTTTAGCGCATTGTTTTGGATTTATGGGGACCATGCACCCTTGCCCTCTATCGCTTGGAGGATTGTATGTCCTTGTTTTTCTTAAGATGCGCACAAAAAACAATCTTAGTATTTGCTTTTATGTCTTAGAATTTAAAAAATTCAGTTTGGTGCGCCTTAAGGGAGTTTGGGTGTGAAGACCTTTTTGGATTTTTTCTATTTTGTCTATGTGGGGCTTGCGCTCACGCCTGCAGGGGCGATTTTTTATTTGCACAAGCACCACGCTCATTACACCTTTCTTAATCTTTTGGGTGTTGTGGTTGTATGTGGAGTTTTTGCCCTATTATCTTGGCTTTACATATACCTTGTTGCAAGGTACATGCCTCCCGAGGATGCAATGCGCGCTGTGGAGATGGTGGAGGTGGCTGAACCTAAATACATCCCTATCTACATTGCCTATTTTGTCATTGCGGTTAGCCTTGAAAATTGCACCCTATTTATTGTGGTGTTTGTGCTTATTTATCTTTTAATCCTCAAGGGGAAATTTTCCTATTTTAACCCCTATCTTTTGTTTTTTAAATATCATTTTTACGAGATTTCTATTGACCCTAGTCAAATCACCGGCAACTCCTCAAAGTATGCAAAATACAAAGTGTTTTTGATCTCAAAAAGAAAGCTCAAAATAGAAAAGCAGTATCCAAAGCTCATTGGTCTTGATGAATTTGTTTTTCTTGATAAGGGAGTGAAATAACAATGTCCATACTCTATTGCCACATAGGAGGGACAAACTATCGTGTTGGCAATATATCTTTAGAAGACACATGGGATCTTAAAACATATGAGAATTGCCAAAAGAAAGACTATCGCAAAGAGCATGGGAGAAGTTTAGAAAAAAAGGAGACATTTTATATCCAAGCTCCCTTGAAAATGCTTGAAGACTATCATCTTGAGCTTGTGATAGGTGGCGACACTTCTAGTCTCAATACGATTGACCTAAATGTATTGGAAGAGAATGATAGCAATCGAAAAAACCAGTCTAAAGTGCTGTTTGTGCGCACAGAAGAAGGGGATGATGTTAAATTGTACTTCCAGGCAATTAGACGGGGTGCTGTCATCAAGAAAGGTTTTGTTCTTTTAGGCAACCAACCATGCATTGAAAATGGAGCAGTCATTTTGATTCGCGAACAAATAGATGCTTATTGGAGTCGGAAAGACGAGAAGCTTTATTTTAAAGATATTAAGGATTTGGAGCGCATATTGCCACACTTTTTTGAAAAAAAGTTCAAGATCTTAGACAAGGACTTAGAGCTATTAAGAACTCTGATTACCAATATTTGCACCTAGATTTAGACTTAGACAAAATCCAACCTACTCTACCAAAAACAAAGCTGGCTAGAATCGATTTTTTATTGCAAAATGAGAATTTGGAGATTTTTAAAAAGAATGGCGATCCAACAAAACGGAATGCCTACTTAAAATACGCTCAAAAATATCGGCCTCAAATACTTAAAGATAACAAATTGCTTATCTGTAAAGTTGCTGATTTAGACTCTCTCTACCATATTGTGTGTGAAGCCTACTACACCACAGAAATAGGAGGAGAACAGCGGGTTGCCACTGTTTTTGAAAAAAATAGCACCAAAGACTAGCTTGATTTAGAGTTTTCAGTGGAAGTAATGCCGAGTGTGTTTCAAAAGATGCTGGTTTTGGTCCTTATTACATTGCCATAGCAGTCTCTCATATCCCCCACCTTTTTCGCACTCTAAAAGAATATACCCCTCCTACTTCTAGACTACCACTCCTTACCCTTATGCTCCTGTGCTTTGGCTTCGTTTTGCTTTTGGGATTTATACTGGTATTGTGCTTGTGCCATGTAGTTTTTGGCGGCTTCTTTATCCCCCCTCACCTCTGCTTCCTTGCTTTGGGCGTAGTAGCGATCCCCTTGCTTTTTGTTGTTTTCTGCCCGTTGTCTAAACATGTCCTCTGGGTTTTCGTAGTAGGCCATTGAAACTCCTTGTTTGTGTTAATTCCACACTGCTAAGATTTGATAGTCATGGGGACCCAATCAAAAGCACCCAACTCGCTGCTTATATTATCCATCAACATTTTAAAACCACCGTATTTATCTTTGAATTTGCCCACCAAGCACCATTGCACGAACTTATGGCAGTTGGTGCGTTCATTTGGTTTAGCTATAACACAAAGATCGCATAGAGGGTCATATTGAGTGCGTTTAGATGCGATTTTCCTAAGATCATAGAGTTTATTAGGCTTTAAGTCATACTCTCCAAGCACGCCTTTTGTTGCACGCTTATAGACTTTATCATTGCGCAAAGCGCGATTTCCATCTGCTTTGCCACAAGCGACATAAATGACCCCCTCTTTTTTAGGTCTTTCGTCTAATCTTGCCATGAAATGATGGGAGTCGGTGTATCTAATCTTAGCCTTGCCATCATCATTAATATCATTAACCAATTCTGCGATCAAATGTTGTCCATTGACCTCGCCGATATAAATTCCTGAATGCTCAAAATATGTTTTCATTTCATATTTGTCATCAGTGAAAAATTTTGTAATGGCATTTCCTACTTTTGTGGCTACTCCAGCCAAATCCGGCATGTCCATTCTACAATAGAACACAGCCCCACGCTCTGTATTGTTTAAGTAATTACCCAAATCTTTTTTCTCACTCATCACTTCTCCTTAAAAAAATA
>NZ_VKGC01000079.1:0-288 GCF_007280785.1 Helicobacter mehlei | reverse complement strand
AAAAAGAGCGCGCAAGCCAGCCAAAGCTTAGCCAACAGCCCAGAGATGCAAATTTTGCAGAGGGCACAGAATCGTAGCCTAGAGGGGAAACTAGAGAATAATAACAAACACTTTGCGGGTGAATATGCGGACTATCCAAAGATAGCGGAGACCTCCCTAAGCCCTAGACCTAGTGCCTCCCACGCACCGACCCACACCGCTACCCCTCATACTACCAAACCCCCGCTTAACAATCAAACCCCCTTACTTCCCTATAAGCCCAACACACATATCCCAGCCACGACTAAA
>NZ_VKGC01000078.1:0-339 GCF_007280785.1 Helicobacter mehlei | reverse complement strand
ATGGATGCGGGCAGAATCGCCCAAGAATCTAAAGGGCTAGAAACCTTTAAAACCCAGCCCCAAGAGTTTTTAACGCCAGTAGGTAGAGAAGCCCAAATACAAGCCCAAAAGGACTTTAAGAAGTGGCGTAACACGCATATTGCTAACGCCATTGACCGCACGCTCAAAGAAGGCCAACTTAGCCACCTTGATGGCAATAGTGTAGAGCTTAACCTAAGAGAGACCTACAATGGCAAAGATTGGGATTTTAAAGCCCGCATTGATTGGACCAACAACAATGACCCCAGCCAGCCTAGAAGGTGGGTGTTGCAGGATTTCAAGGTGGTGGGGGATGAGCCC
>NZ_VKGC01000077.1:0-350 GCF_007280785.1 Helicobacter mehlei | reverse complement strand
TGATGTTCATGAGTATTGGCTATTTGCTGGGCGGCGGCGGCGGCATGATTATCGCGCTTGTGATCGCCGTCGCCATGAACCTGTTCGGCTACTGGAATTCCGACAAAATGGTGCTGCGCATGTACAATGCGAAGGAAGTGGACGAGCGCAGCGCACCCGAATATTACCGTATGGTGAGCGGTCTTGCCGCTAATGCGGGCCTGCCCATGCCGAAGGTCTATATCATCCATGAAGACCAGCCGAATGCCTTTGCCACGGGCCGCAACCCGGAAAATGCTGCTGTGGCGGCCACAACCGGCCTCCTCAACCGGCTTTCGCCGGAAGAAGTCGCAGGCGTGATGGCGCACGAG
>NZ_VKGC01000076.1:0-396 GCF_007280785.1 Helicobacter mehlei | reverse complement strand
ATAGCCATAGTGGTAATCTGGTTCTCTGCTGGGCAATTCCCCCTTAGTGCCCCATAAAATGAATTCGCATTGTTGTTTAAAGCCATTAGGAAAGGGTCTAGCCGATCGTCCCTTATCCCACACAATGATACCCCGCCACGCTAAATCTGATAATTGAATCGCATCGCTTAAGGCGGGCAACATCCGCCAATCAATGAAACTAAAAAAATACCCGCTAGGTTTTAAAATGCGCTCTATTTGGGCAAAGACAAAACCAATCCAAGCAATCCATATGCGTTGGTCCTTACCATCCCCACAAAACTCGTAATACTTGGTGTTGTTGCCAACATACTTCTTATTGGTGCTCGCATTGCGTGCGTTCAAGCTTTTTACCCCCCCGCTACAATAGGGCGGATC
>NZ_VKGC01000075.1:0-430 GCF_007280785.1 Helicobacter mehlei | reverse complement strand
CGCGACACTTCTTATTGGGGCAAGGAGGCTTATACCACAACAGAGGAGTATTGGGACACCGAGCGTTATTGGATATACAAAACTTGGTGGGATAGGGTCACTAAAAGGAAAATTTGGCGCACACGTGATGTCAAACGCACCCGTGAAGTCACCAAATACCGGGATAAGTGGATAAGGCAAGGGCATTGGGTCAATGCAGAAGTGTGGCGGTGGAATGCGCTACAAAACCGAGTTAAGCCCGTGCAGAGCGGGCAAAGCGTGAGCTTTATTGCCAGCGTTAGGCAAAAGGCGATCTTTTCTTCTAGCCAAGTCTTTAGCCTATGCGTGTGGGAGATTTAGCTTTTCTCAAAAAACCTAATGGGAAGGAGGCTTGTGGAAAATGGCAACCTACAAAAACCGCGCTGAGATACGGGCGTATTTTGAGACCCAC
>NZ_VKGC01000074.1:0-443 GCF_007280785.1 Helicobacter mehlei | reverse complement strand
GAGTCTAAAAAGCCCCAAGGCTCAGAGTGGCAAAAATACCCCAGCGCGCACCATTTGGAGTATTAGGGGATTTATGGAAAAAATTAGGGTTTTTTTGTTACAATAGCACTTAGTGGAAGCCCCACCCTCAAAAAGGGTGGTTAAAGGGTTTTTAATATAATGGTTGCGCTAAAACCATTATAACCACTAAGGCTAAGAAGATAAACTTCATATTAGGCTCTCCTTTCTAGGAGAGTTACCCACTACCGCTCCTACCCCTTGAAGACTTGATTAAAAAGCCCAATGCGCCAACTTAGCACGATTCAAAAGGTTAGCCCAATAATGTAACCCGCATATTTTAGTATATAAGCCCTTAAACCCCCCACTCTGTTTTTAACCATATCCAAAATTCAAATTACCCCTCTAACCAAGTGCCCACCATAGGGGGCTAGAGGGGGGTAATG
>NZ_VKGC01000073.1:0-461 GCF_007280785.1 Helicobacter mehlei | reverse complement strand
TTTTAAGAGCGGCCATTAGGGTGGAGGATAGGGGACATCTTAACGGGCAATTGACCCATGTTGAGGATAGTTTAAGAGCGCAGGGCATAGAGCCCATTATAGAGTTCCACCACAGAAGTAGCCAATATAAGGGCTTGCATGTGCAATTCACTTACAAGGGCATTCCTAGCGAGGTCCAGCTACACACTAACAGCAGTTGGGGGACTAAAAAAGAGTTAGACCCGATCTATCATATTATGCGAGACCCCCAAGAATTGGCAAAGCTAACGCCCCAAGAATTAGAAAATCTAAAGTTAAAGAGTCGCCAAATCGCTCAGGATTTAGATTTAGATATAAGCGACTTCACCTCATACATGGTTAAATCTGATAGCGCCCAAAGTTCGGAAAAGTCCGTATTAGTCAGAAAATCGCCCACAGAGGGGAAACCCACCCAAGAGCCTTTAGAAAAGTCAAATTCAAAC
>NZ_VKGC01000072.1:0-470 GCF_007280785.1 Helicobacter mehlei | reverse complement strand
GCTACAGCCCTTAAAAGCGGTAATCGTGTGGATAATTTTACCCATATCTTAGAGCGGTTACAAACGCTTTTAACCAGCACGCACAAAGATGGCACCAATGCATTAGTCAGTCTTAATCCTTATGTTTATGAGGATATGTTGGCTGAAATTCTAGGGGCAGGTTTTGCGCGTTTTGCCCGTTTAAAGGGGGCAACAGAGAGTCTTTATGACTTTTTAAAAGAATTGCCCAATAAGTTCGTAGAAGCCTCTAGGCCCCGTCTAAGCTTTGAGGGCGTGTCTTCTAAGAAGCTAGCTGATGTCAATGTCTATGACTTTGCCAAAGAGCTCATCACCAGCACAGAAAACCCAACAACTTCTGTAATGCGCGTGGCCTCTTTGTTGCCCCAATTGGAGAAAAAGAGCGCGCAAGCCAGCCAAAGCTTAGCCAACAGCCCAGAGATGCAAATTTTGCAGAGGGCACAGAATCGTAG
>NZ_VKGC01000071.1:0-476 GCF_007280785.1 Helicobacter mehlei | reverse complement strand
AGCCCTACACCTTGCAAAAACACATCACTAAACTAAAGAAAACAGCACGCTTTGCTTTTTTGAAAACTTTGGGTTCTCAAACCTTGCAAGACACCACAAAAAGAATAGACAAAGCCTACAAAAAGTTTTTTAAAAAGCAGGGCAGACTCCCTAGATTTAAAAAGGTAGCTAACCACCAGTCTTTCACATTCAAGGGCAAGACAGGTTATAAAATCAAAGACAATGTTATCTCTTTTGATGGCGGTACTTTAAGTTTGTCAAGACTTATGACCTTGTAGGCAAACCCAAGACCTTAACCATTAAAAGAGATCATCTAGGCGATTATTTCTTGTGCCAGTGTGTGGAGAAAAACGCGAAGCGTTTTCCCCTAAGCCCGCAGGTAGTAACAGCGTGGGGCTTGACTTTGGATTAAAAACTTTTCTCACCTGCTCTAATGGCACACAAATCCCATCGCCTTTATTTTCTCTAAATATTTG
>NZ_VKGC01000070.1:0-486 GCF_007280785.1 Helicobacter mehlei | reverse complement strand
CCTGAAGATAAATTATTCCCCTTGCCACCTGAAAAATTAGCGTTCTCACGCAACACAGAATCGGGGCGGTTGTATGCCGTATCCCCCTCTGAAAAAACGCGGTTTGAATTTGACTTCTCTAAAGGCTCTTGGGTGGGTTTCCCCTCTGTGGGCGATTTTCTCACTAAGACAGATTTTTCCGAACTTTGGGCACTATCAGATTTAACCATGTATGAGGTGAAGTCGCTTATATCTAAATCTAAATCTTGAGCGATTTGGCGGCTTTGTTCTTTTAGGGCTAGCATTTCTTCATCTGTTAGCTTTGCCAATTCTTGGGGGTCTCGCATAATATGATAGATCGGGTCTAACTCTTTTTTTAGTCCCCCAACTGCTGTTAGTGTGTAGCTGGACCTCGCTAGGAATGCCCTTATAAGTGAATTGCACATGCAAGCCCTTATATTGGCTACTTCTGTGGTGGAACTCTATAATGGGCTCTATGCCCTGCGC
>NZ_VKGC01000006.1:0-79729 GCF_007280785.1 Helicobacter mehlei | reverse complement strand
CCATTAAAAAATCCCACAAAACCCCAAAAAATAGCCCCACACCTTTGGGGGCCCTTGGGTGCATGGGAAAAATCAAAAACTCATACCCCCCCCCCCCCCCCCCTATTTAGGTGGTTAAGCTGCGTCCTTGACATTTTGACCTCCATTCTTGAGTTTCCTACAATAAAATCGCAAATGCGAGGATTCTAGTATAAAATTATTAATTTAATTAAACAATGTAGGGGGGGTGCCCCCCAATCAAGACTTAGATGCCTATTGGATAGTTTTTAAAACATCGTTAAACTGCAACCTAAAACGATCCCCTTTAAAGCCGTCTTGTTGGATGGCTTGTTGTCCGGCTATACTCTTAAAATATTGGTTTAAGAGCAAAAAATAAGCGTCATGATGGACACCAATTAAATTTGGTTGGTAGTAAGGAAAACTTGTAGGATTGAGCACCCATTCTGCGCTTTTTTCGTAGGCCTTAAAAAGTTTTTGGGCTGCTTGGCTGTGCCAAAGATCAAAGCCATTTTCTGCAAGCAGTTGTCCAGCCACGCTAATGGGCGTGAGGGCAAAATGTGTGTAAGCAATGCCTTTAATGCCCTTAGTGGGTCCGCCATTGTAGTCAGCAGTGTTGGAACGCACAATCTCTTTTGCCATCACACCATTTTCATCAATGGCGTTTAAAATCCACTCTTGCCATTTATGCGCCATTTTTGAAAGCAGATTGTCATCGTGGGTAACAAGCGCGCTACTCACACCCAAAAGGATAGCCCAAGCCCCGATATTATTCGTCTTGCCATAGCGCGCATACGCTAACATGCCGCTAGAAAAGCGTTCAAATGCGCGGCTGGGAAACTTTGAGCGGATAAAGAGATAAGCCATGTTCATATAGGGCATGTAAAAATTAATCAGATTTTCAGCCTCCTTTGAGCCCACCACTTCAAGACCCCGTGCCCACTTTTCTAAAATCTCTTGAGCCCTCTTGGCGTATTCCTGTTTCCCACTCACCAAAAAACCTAAAGCCAAATCGTAGGACAAAGTGGCGGATCTTTTAAATGCAGCACTGCACGGATCGGCTTTTCTCTCACCTGTGGGGGTGTAGTGTGGTAGCGTATTGAGTTGCGCACAGACTTGGATTTCTTTCTTAAGCTTGCGGTGCAAATGGATTGCGTGTTCCAAATTGCTAGAGTGGAAATCTCTAAAAAAATATGGCGTGGCTTGCAAAGTGCTTAAAAAATACAGCCCCAAGAGGATTATTTTTTTCACCGCGCTCCTTTTAAACACCTAAATCGCGATTGGGGGTTGCGCGCAATGAGATAATAATACTACCACCGATAACCCAAAGAAGCTGAGAAAATCCGTAATTGGCCTATATCATTTGATTGGTAATAACTATTGCGGTTGCTCTTAAAAGTGAAGGTCCCCCCCCAGCCAATATCAAAGCCTCTAAAGTTGTATTTAGCTCCAAAAGCGATGGTGTAGCCATCAGAATCAGGGATACCAACCGCATCTTGGGGGCTAGGGGCTTGATCGTAGGCTAGAGCACCCATTAGGCGCAGACTCCGACCCATATAAGTCGTCCCGATTCGAAAGGTGTTGGTGTCTCGCCAGCCCGCCCCCATATTCATCACCCCGCTAAAATCAGCCAATCCCACCATCTTTTTTAAAGTCGCTGCACTCAAAAACTGCACCGTGCCCCCAATGCCTTGATAACTCGCATTAGCAAAGTCTGGGGTAACCAAGAATTTATTACCCTGAGACCAAAAAGTGCGCTCATACACACCCTCCACACGCAAGCGGTTTTTAAAAAACTCGTGTGCATAGGCGATGTTGAGGACCTCGGGTAAAGACACATTGATATTCAAATGCCCCTTAGTGAGCACATTCCCCAAACTAGGTCCTAGCTGGGTTAGGGCCGTCAGATTGCCCCGCATATTGAAAGTAACACTGCTGGTATAGACCATAGAGAACATGCCATTATTAAACACACGCATGCTCGCAGCCAATTTATACCCCCCACCCCAAGAGCTCCCATTACTTTGTTGCACGACCTTAGAAGTCCCGTAGAGATCAGATATCGCCTCCTGCAAGCCACTATTTTTCATCACATTTTTAAGTTGATTATAGAAAACCTGACATTGTGGCGAGTTCTGGTCCATGTTGGCTTTGCAGTTAGCCGCAGCTTTATCACCAATGCCAGCGAGTTGTGCGCGCATGCTTGAGGGCACCTGTTGGCTAAAGACATTATTGGGTAGACCTAAGATCTGATCTCCAGTGAGCACAGAAGCCCCGTGCAAGGGCACATAAACGGTGTTATCAAAACTCCCGGTTGCATAGAGTCCCCGCCCTGAAACCCCAATTGAAAAGCGATTACCCAGCGTATAACTCACACTAGGGGCTAATTCCACCATCATAATGAAGACATTTTGCAAGAACTCCCCGCCCAAGCCATGCCATTTCATGCCCAGTCCTGAGGGGGCGGTAAAACTCCCTCCAAAGGTAAAGCCATTATGTGTGCGGGTTTTATAAAAGAATTTGGGCAAAATAAAATTAGTCGTGCCCGTCCAACCACTCACCACTTGCGCATCGGGTACAGAAGCCACGGTGGTAACTTTTTGATTGGTGAGATTTTGCAGACTTTGAACCAAATTCATCACCGTCTTCAATCCACCAGTGATTAGAGTTTTACCTATGTCTGAAGCCAAACTCCCTAAACCTAGAGCATTGACAATGGCAAGCATATTTTCTTTAGATTTGTCAATTTTAAGACTTGTAACCGAATAAAGTCCCTGATTGGTGCTAGGAACCATGAACTTAAAGGCGGGGATATTGATCACCGTGCTGGTAACTTCAAATTCACTTTGATTCTCTCCCCAATCATTATTAAAGCCCATGTTAGCCGGGTTATAATAGCTAGAATCTGCCCCACGCGCCCCGGCAATGTAGGCTGAACCTAGAGCTGTGCCATTCAAGCTTTGCTCAGAGATTTTAAACCCATTGCCCCTAAGACAACCCGACACCAAAGCTAGTAAAATAAGATAGACTCTCAAAATATGTCCCTAGGGGTGGTAACGCTGGATCGAGATGGCAATGCCGGTTGTCATGTTTTGGAACAAGGTTCTATCCGCATTGCGCTCATAATAAATCAACTCCCCATTTTCCACAAAGCGCTGAATCAAATCCCCATTGGGTTCCAAACGCTTACCCATCCCCATGAAAATATCACGCCCCAGCACAATATCATCAAAGAGATCGCCATAACTGACTTTCCCAAACATATCCCGCGCTACACTCCATTTAGCCGAACAAGTGCCCGAAAAACAAACATAGTTTTTTTTGATTAAAATATCGCCAAAGCGTTGGCCTAGTTTGTAAAGCACCATCTCAATCTCACCCTCTTTTGTCTTTTCGATGGAACCATAGTCATAGTAGCGTAACATGGGCGTATAAATATAAATCAGGCGGAATTTGTCAATCTCTTGATTGAGTTTGGCTTGTTCCTCTTGAGCACGCTGGGTGGCACTCTTCTTAATAAAGAGGCTTTTGTGCTTCTTGGACTTGTGGGACTTATGGGATTTGGACTTGGCGTGCGGTTGCTTGGCGTGCGGTTGCTTGTGGCAAGCACTCAAAAACAAACCCAAGAGCACAAGAGCCCACAACCCACGCCAAGACATCAGAAACTACGCGATTCCATTATCCTCTAGCACTATTGAAGACATTATACCAAATGCGCCCATCTAATCTAAGCTCCATGCTCACTTGACACAACCCATCTTTATAAATGGTCTCTGTGATCTCGGCATTACGGATCAAGGCATTCACGCGGGTTTTGATGACAGAGTTCTGCAAGATCATATCTTTCACCGTGTCGGTAGCATTGACGCGAATCCCATACATCTTTTCGCCCAATTGGCGGTAACCATCGACAATGGCCGCTCTCTTGGCTAGGGCTAGGGCTTGGGAGGGCGAAACCGTGGATTCAGGGGCCACACCCATGCCCACCGCGCTAATCTCAATTACATTGGTAGGCGTGAGAATGGGTGTGTTGGGAATTGCTCCTACCGCACCGTTATTAGAGGCGACATTGGGTGTAACATTTTGGGCGGGATTTTCAAAGCGCGTCGTCGGTTGGGCAACTTGGGGCTGTGGAAGCGTTACTGGGGGTCTTGTAGCCATAGGGCGGTTGTTAAAAGTCGTGGGCGGGTAAATGGGGGCTTGCAACCCGGTGGCTGAGGGGGGAATCAACTGGGTGGCCGGTCTTTTAAACCAACCACACCCGGCAATCCCCACAACCAAACCCAAGGACAACAAGGACAAAGAGAGAGGTGTGAGCCCTTTAGTTCTTACGCTCCGATCCAACTCCAAGCCAGCTTTTTTCATCTTATAACCCTTCTATTCATAAATCTAGCATTTCATTTTAACACAAAAACCCTAAAAATGATGATAAAGACGATCTGATATTTAAACAAAAATCCTTATGTAGTGCTTCAAAATGGTGTGTCCCCCGCCAATCTAACTAAACTACGCTATAATCGGTATAAAGACTCAGTTCGTATAAGGTTGCTGGCATGCTCTTCCACATCTTGGAGCGTCTTAAAAAGAGTGCATGGTGCGATTTGCTCATGCCCATTGTGAGTACTCCAGAGTTTAAAACGCTCAATCAAAACTACATGCAAAGTCTTAAAATCGCTCAAATGAAACACACGCGGGTTTTTCCCTTGCCAACCGAGCTTTTTAAGGCATTTGAATGCACTCCCCTAGAGTGTTTACACACCATTTTATTAGGTCAAGACCCTTACCCGGGAACTTTTATGCACCAAGACCAAGAATATCCTTTGGCTATGGGTTTGAGCTTCAGCGTGCCAAGAGTTGCCCCCATCCCTAAGAGTTTGCAAAATATTTATAAGGAATTATTCTCAAGTTTAAATATTACACCCAGCCTCCATGGCAACTTGCAAGGTTGGGCTAGGCAGGGTGTCTTACTGCTCAATGCGATTTTAAGCGTGGAGAAAAACAAACCCAAGTCTCATGAATCTTTAGGTTGGGAGACCTTTACCGACCAAGTTTTAAGGCAACTTTCCACCTTGCAACGCCCTCTAGTTTTCATGTTCTTGGGTAAAGTAGCACAAGAAAAAATCAAGCTTTTAAGCCCTAATCCCCAGCACTTGGTTTTATCAGCTCCCCACCCAAGCCCGCTCGCTCAAACACGCCCCCCCCTGTTTTTAGGTAGTGGGGTTTTTAACAAGGCTCAAGAGTTTTTGCAAGCCCAAAATATCCCGATGGAGTGGGCACCAGACCCCCTACCACGAGACTGATTTATTGCTCCCTAGCTTGACAATGGGGAATTCTCTACTCCACACCACCAAACCGCTCTTAATGCTCGTGATGGTCAAGATAAAGATATAGTCAATGCGTTGTTTGCTAGAACTCACGCGGGCGTTTCTTTGGCTCACCTTGCCAGACAAAGAGAGATCGGGAGCTCTGAGTGTGCCCTTTTCTTGGGTGGTCTCTTGGTTAAATTCCTCATCGTCGCGGAGTTGTCTAACCTTGCCAATCATGTGATCGGCACTACCTCCACTACCAGCAATGGCTTTGGTTACATAAAACTTGCCTTTAACTTGATCGGTTAAAGTTTGGATCACCATTTGGGTGAGTTGCTCGGTATCAAAGTGTTGCATGGTGTCATTCAAGACATCAGACACGGCAATAACCTGCTTACCTTTAAGCTCTTGCATTTCCCCACTAGCTAACATGGACTGAACGGCTGTCTTGGCGGCGTATTCAATATCTTGGTAATCCAGCCCAGCAGTGGCATACTTTTTAGAATCTTGATCCTTTTGGGAGACATAGCTCACCTCTTGCCCACAACCAGCCAAGATGAGCGCACCCACTATACAAGAAGCCCATACTTTTTTATTCAAACCCTTTTTTAAATCCTGCGTCATCTTCACTCTTCTCCCTCATGTTTTTGCTGTTTTGGTTGCTCTTTTTGTTCGATCTTTTCGGTATTCTTAGGAGTCTCAGAAACCCCTACACCCTTGGGAGCAAGATCCCTTTGTTTATCAAGATCGTCCACCGGCTCTGGCTCTTGCGTGATCTTAGCCTGTTTGTTCTCCTCTAAATCCATGCTGAGCAAGACATAAGTTTGTCCTTGACCCACCCACCTAGCATCTAGCTTGGTGTTGCGAATCTCCACATGGAACTTCCCGCTCAAAGCGGGCTGTTGGCTCTTAAGCGAAAAGTCTGCCAATTTATCTTTAGCCCTCGCGCTAGCAATGCTAACGGCATAAGCCACATCCCCATCTAAGATGTCTCCAACACCGCATGCCACCACCCGACCTTGATGGACTTGAGCACCCTCATCGCAATGCCTAACCCACTTAGGAGTGCGCGCATCTACCAAACAGGCGCAGAAAACACTGCACAAAAAACCCCCCAACAGCCTCAAAGGCTTCAACACAGCCTACTTTTTACCCGGTTCCATCCCCATTTCTGAGCGGATTTTATCCACGATGCCATTATCTAGCCCTACCAACACCCACACATGGTCTTTGCCAACCCACCGCGCAAGTTGTTTGGTCGCCACAAGCTCTTTATCGACCATCTGAGAGATGTCAATGCTACTTGTTTTGTTCAAAGACTGCCCCTCCCGCGCTTCATGAGATTGCACTTCTTTGTGGAGCTGTGATTTTAGATTACTGGCTAAATTGGCACGGGCTTTCATGGTAGCCTGTTCTGTAGCATAATCCACACCACTAACACCCCCTACAATATCCTCCTCACCACGCCCTAAAAACACTCCCGAGTAATTAGGGTAGTGCTTAGAAACATCATTCAAATCTCCGAATGTCCATTTAGGTGCGCCCTTCGTTTCGGCACTATACGCCTTATTCTCCTTGCTCACACCAGACTTAGGCTCACCACCACACCCAATAACCACCAAAGCCCCAGCGAGGCTACCCAACAAAACCCACTTACTAATACGCATCGCTCACTCCTTGTTACGATAGATTTTTTCTAGGATAATTTTAGGCGAGCCTAAAGGGATTATCCACAACTTTCTTGCGATCCACCACATAGGGAATCAACGCCATGTGTCGGGCGCGCTTAATAGCTACCTCTACCCTCTCCTGCCACTTCTTGCTATTGCCCGTCAAACGGCGGGGCATGATTTTATAGCGTTCTGATAGCGAATGCTTAAGCAGATCCAAGTCTTTGTAGTCGATAAACTCGATCTTGGCCTCTGTGTATTTGCAATAACGCTTCGCATACTTTTTTCTCTCCATGTCTTCTCCTCGTTGTTATTATGACCTAAAAAGGTAAATCATCATTGACATCAATTTCGGGCACTTTTTCAGGCACGCTCCCTTTGGAATAAGTCTTTTGGGACGTGCTTGGGTAACTCTGATTGTGGGCTCCCATTTGCCCCCCACTCTCTTTTTTGCTATCTAGCATGACCAAATTTTCAGCCACCACAACATGCTTGCTACGCTTATTGCCCTGTTGATCGTTCCAGCTATCCAAACGCAAACGCCCCTCAATCAAGACCTTCGAGCCCTTGTTAAGATACTGGCCAGCCACTTCCGCCGTGCGCCCAAATAAATCCACATCGATAAAACAAGTCTCCTCTGCTTTACTCCCATCTTGGCGTTTATAGACATGGTTTGTGGCAATCCCTATTTTGCCCACGCTCATGCCCCCGGGAGTATGACGCAATTCTACATCGCGCGTCAAATGCCCCACCAGCGTGATCTTATTAAACATCTAAAGATTGATTCTTGGACGATTCAGCATGGCTGGGTTGTTCATGGGAGGTGTTGTTTTGATAAGTAGGCTTTTTATGCGTGCGATCTACCAAGGTTTGCCATGCCTTCTGCTCTTTTTTGCTCTCATATTTCAAGATGATAAAGCGTAACACATCCTCATTGATCCGATACAGTCTCTCAAGCTCTAAAACCGCCTTGGGCTGGGCTTTAAAATAGATCACAAAATAATAGCCCCGTTTTTGTTTTTTGATCTCATAGGCTAAATGCCGATGCCCCATATCTAGAGTCGCCTCAATTACGCCCCCCTGTTTGTTAATCACATCTTGATAGAATACAAGCTTGTTTTTGATCTCTTCTTCTACCAAGGTGGGCTTGAGAATAAACATTGTCTCATAGTGTTTCATAGTTCTCCTTTTGGATAATGCCCTTTTTGTTGGTACAAAAGAGCAAGGCTTAATCCTCCATTCTAGCGGATATAATCTTGCACTTTAATTAAAAAATGCCACCCGGCATCTTTTTGCCCCTGCATGCTGGCAATATGCCATGTGCGCAAGCCACCAAACACTCCCTGATAATCCTGCACCTGCTGGGCGCGCTGGCTAAGTTGCTTGAGCACCATTGGGGGTGGGTTGAACCCTAAAATCTCCTTAGCGTCCATGCTGTTATGCCCCTTGAGATAGGCAAAGATCAAAAAGAGTTGGTAAAAATAACGCTCCAATCCCCAAATGAGTTCCATTTCCTCTACCCCCTGCAAGCGTGCAAAGCTTTCAAAGACCTTTTTGGGTTTTTCAAACAAAGCTTCTAAGAGTTCTTGGGTTTCTGCTCCCATCAGTCCATAGACATGTTCTTGCACCTCTGTGATCCCTATGGGCTTATCTAGCAAAGCTAATTTTTCTAAGTCTTGGTAGATGATCCGCACATCGTTATTTTGCACCTCTAAGAGCAAGAGCAAAGCCTGCGTGTCAATAATCAAGCCCAAAGCATGCACCTTTTCTTGCAAGAGTTCTAAAAGGGTGTCTAAATTGGGCATAAAAAAACGCACATCGATGATGTGATCGCCTAGCTTGGGGTGTTTGAATTGTGTAGCAAATTGCTTAAAATCTTGGGCATAGGTGCTCTTGTCCTTGGCTTGGTAGAACTCGATGATCAAAGCATTTCTAGGGTGCAAGGCTAGGGTATCTAGGAGGGCACGAATTTCTTTAGCCCCTAATTTTTTATCCAATCTCAGGCACACCAGATTCCCGGTTGCAAACAAGGAGTCTTGGCTTAAGACCTCCAAGACTTCTTGGAAACGATAATCCCCAAAATCAAACTGGCTTTTTTGGGCTTGGCTGTAAGCCTTAGCAATTTTGCGGGCGTAGTATTCGATATAAAACGCCCACTCCCCATATAACAGAGCCGCCCTAGGGGTGGCACGCTTCAAATAGGCTTCTAAATCTTTCTGGTAAATGGCAATCCCCCTTATTCCTCGACATATCCATTCTCACTTAAAAAATCTTTGGTTTTGATGTCTCTGAGTTCAACCTTGAGGGTGCTATTTTCTAAATCCAACTTAAAAAGCTTGTCTTTAAGCATGTGATTTTCACGCAACAAGACGCGGTACTTGCGGTAAAGTTGCTCGCCAAAGAATCGTTTGGCTGGGCGGGCTTTAGCTACGGAGCGATCCTTAAGATAAATCTCTACCAAGCTCACTGGTTGGGGCAAGGGTTCATGGCTATCCTCTTGTAAAAATTCCTTGTCTTTTTCTAAGACCAAGAGATCGCGCTTGACCCTATGGGATAATAGCTCCTCTTTGAGTTGTTGCATTTCTTGTTCTTTGTCCTTTTGGCGTTTTTGCAAGTCCTTTAAGCTCTCCTTAGTTTCCATCACCTCCGCGCGCAATTTTTTTAAGACCGCCCGTGCCTGTTCGATCTCTTGCTCGTAAGAGCGCAACTCCTCTTGGAATTTTTGGCGTTCCTCCTCAAAGAGTTGCACGACCTCCCATTTTTCCTTCATCATGGGTGCTTTTTTGATAAATTCTTGAAAGATAGAGTCACTCACACCATCTCCAAAGATAAGAGTTTCATCTCTGTCCCCTTGGTGATCTCCAAGCTATGACCCCCACAACGCACACAAACCCCATAATCCAAACCTTGGGGCACAAAAACAACCCCACATTCCTTGCAACTAAGCTCGATCTTTTCCTCTACAATCTCTAAAATCGCCTCTTGGCATAGGGGCAACTCTTCTTTAAAGGTTTCAAAGGCACTCATAAAAAGTTGCTTGTCCATCGCGCATCTCTCCCCAATGCTCACCACCACCTTTTCTACCTTAGTGGCATGGTGTCTTTGGGCATGCGTGGCGCACAAGTCCATCAAAGAGGAGACCACCGAATATTCGTGCATACACGCCTCTATTGTTTGAGGTTCAACAAGGTGTTTAAAATTTGATCGGAGGTGGTAACCGCCTTTGAGTTGGCTTGAAACCCTCTTTGCACCACAATTAAGTTGGTTAAGCTCCGACTCAAATCCACATTGCTCGATTCCAACTTAGAGCCTGAGACATTCCCGCGTCTACCCGTGCCAGCCGCACCTATCGAGGCTTGCCCCGAGTTGCCCGTTTGTGAAAATACACTCCCCCCCACAGCTTGTAAGCCCGCATCGTTAGCAAAGCTAGCCAAAGCCACCTGTGCTAAGGCTAGGGTTTTGCCATTGCTAAAAGCCCCCAACAACGCCCCCTCATTATTAAAGCGCACATCCATTAAATCCCCAGCTTGATAGCCATTCTGTTCGATCGCATAGGTTTCAGATATTTTATCCACACTGGTGATTCCATCAAAGCCCCCGGCTGTGCCAAGACTGAGCGTGATGCGTTGGGGCGCATCCGAACCATTTTTGGGATCAAATTGCAACACGGGCGGATTCATGCCCGCCAAGCTCCCGTTTTTATTGAAGTGTAACACGCCCTCTTCAAAGACATTGGGGCGCTCAGGCGAGGAGCCAACAATCTCAGCCGGTTCGGGCACAATCACGCGGAATTTCCATTCAGACCCCCCGCTTTTATAAAACTCTAAACGCATAGTGTGCTTAGTCCCCAAACTATCTACCAAATCAATGCTACTAGCATGCATGGCGTGGGTGAGCTTAGAGGTGGAGGTTGAAACCCCACCCTCAATTAAAGAAGCAGTGTTAAGCGCACCCATTGTCTTGCCAAATAAGACATTCTTGGTTACCTTATCTGAAGCGTAGTTGGTAACAAAAATGCTCAAGTTTTCTTTTTTATCATTCCCATTGTCCTTGTTGGTGATCTCAAACATGCCATATTTGTTGAGGGTAACGGCTACAGAAGCAGTTGAATCCTTGTAATTCTTTTTCATGTTGGGATCTTTGACAATATTAGCGTCATGTTGCATTAAGGCGCGTAGTTGATCGGTAGTTTTAAATTGCCCGATACTCGAATCGGCTTCAATGCCCTTAGTGTAGCGGTATCTAAAGGCAGTGATGTCTTGATCCCCTTTGGCAAAATTAGCAAAAGCCCCCGTACCCTTGCCGGTAACCACGATATTTTTGATGTGCTCATCGCCCTCCAAGTTGTTTTTATTTTCTAAGCGCAATTGCCCATTATCAATATAAGCTTCAACGCCGGTTTTATCTTTAACCGCATTGATCGCATTTTGAGCTGCACTCAAAGAAGAGGTACGTGTAACAGCCGAATCGTTAGTAAAAGAAATCTTAGTCCCGTTGAGCTCCAAAGTGTTGCTACCTTTAGAGGCTACGATGGCTTTTTTCATGCTGGCGTTTTTATAGCTCACCCAAACACCCTGCCCTTCATTGAGCAAGAAGGCATCTCCATCTTCATTATAAAGCGCACCGATGTCTTCAGCCACTTGTGTAAGATTGGTTGAAGAGTCATATTGTGGCTTGACCCCATCTGAGGGGGTTTTGCTAGAAGAATCAAGCATGAAGGCATTTGCCACTTGTTCGGCATGCCGCCCAGCATTCAAGTTTGCGCGCATCGCCACCCGTGTGCTGGCGCGTGCAGGCATGACCATGCCCGGATCGATGCGGATATTTTGTAAGGGCTTGGTGCTATCAATCTTGAGCATGTCCGTTTCACTGCCCTTAGTGCCCATGTCTTTGGGATCGCGCACCCAACCCTGCACCACATACCCCCCTGTGGTAACTAAGTTGCCCTCTGCATCAAAGAGGAATTCCCCGCTACGGGTGTAGTTGCGATTCACCCCCCGATCGGGACTGATCACAAAAAACCCATCGCCTTGGATGGCTAGATCGGTTTTGACATCGGTATTTTGCAAGTTGCCTTGCGAAAAAATCTTAGTGGTGGCATCCACGCCAACACCCAAACCTACTGAAAAGTCGTTTTGCCCAGCTAGACCATTTTTATAGGGTGCGGTGGCAATCAATTTAACTTGAGAGAGCATATCCACAAAGGAAGCCCGAGAATACTTAAAACCCGTGGTATTGACATTGGCGATGTTATTACTTTCAATATCTAGGGCGATTTGGTGGGCTTGCATGCCATTAACGCCAGACCATAAAGAGCGGAGCATGGTGATCCTTTAATGCAAATATTGCTTAGTTAAAGCAAACTTTATTCCCTAAATTATACTAATCCACTGCTAGTCTCCGTTAAGCACTCCAGCGCAATTTGGGTCAATGTCCAAACGCTTCAAATTCTGCTTGATAGTCTTCTTGATCTCCTGCTTTTTAGCCCCTAGAAACGTGTTGATCTGGTGTTTGGTCAAGGCATCGCAATAACTTCCACTTGGGTGCGCCTTCGAGTCCGCTTTGCGTGGGTTTTCTCTGATTTTGTATCCCGTCCCACCGCCATTGTTGCCACTTCTCTAAATCTTGCAATTAACACACTCTCCGCGCTCAAAGCTAGAGGATTGAAGGTCCCAACAAGGCTTGGCCACTGGCGGGTCTAAAGCACCTCTACTCCAAGAGTGAGCCCGCCCTCTATGAATATTAATGCTTGCATTCAAATCTCTATCCAAAGAAAAACCACAAGAGGGGTAATGAAAAACCCTATCTTTTAGACTTAAATCCTCTTTGAGTGCCCCACAGCTAGAGCAAATCTTAGAGCTGGGAACAAAAGCATCGTTTTTGATGAGAACACTCAAGATAGCCACAAACTCACCAAAGCCAAATCGTTAATCTTGCGCCCCCAAAGTTTAACCATACCCTTCACGCTTTTTTAGTTAGGGTTTTGCAATTCTTTTAACACATTGCTTCTTGGTTTAATAATCCTTCTAGGTTAAGGCAACTAGAGCAAGATAAAAGGCCTACGGCGGTTACTATCAAGGAAAGACCCGAGAGTAGGGATTATGTTATTATTAAATGTTTATATAACAAACGGAGGGTGTTGAGGAAATGGCGGATTAACAAATTCTAGGCAATAATTCGCCTTCAGGCATTTCTAAATAACGCCTAGAACCCCAAGCATTTTTTAAATATACACAAGGTTTTTGGGTCTTGCCCAACACTCTACCTATGATCGCAGGCGCGCCTCCATTGGCTTGGAGCAAATCGCATATTGGGGGTGCATGGGGTGTATCCACACATAGTACGCACACCCCCTCATTTGCCAAAACATAGGGTTCTAGCCCCAAAATCTCACACACCCCCCGCACCTCTTCTAAGATCGGGATTTTGCGCTCCTCAATCTCAATCTCCACTAAAGAGGCGCGCGCCCACTCATGGAGCAGGGCTGCTAACCCACCCCTCGTGGCATCACGCAAGGCATAGAGAGAATACCCACTTAACAAAACAGGTTCTAACAAGCCAAAGAGTTGTTGGCAATCACTTTGCAATGCAGAGTGTAACCCAATTTCATGGCGTAAGGAAAAAAGCAACGCCCCATGGCTACCAATGGGGGCACTCAAAATTAAGCTTTGACCCTCTTTGAGATTTTTAGCACTCAAAGCAGGACAAACCACACGCCCTAAAGCGGTGGTGTTGATAAAAATCTTGTCCATGCTATTTTTGGGTAGAACTTTTGTATCCAAAGATAAAAGTTTGAGTTTACCCAACCTTAATTGTGTGCGGACAGACTCTAAAATACGCTCCAAAGTGGCTATTTGCAAGCCCTCCTCTAGCATAAAGCCCATGCTCAAATACTCCGGCCTAGCCCCCATCATCGTAACATCATTGGCACTCCCACACACACTCAGCTTACCAATATCCCCTCCAGCAAAAAAAAGCGGATCGACCACAAAGCTATCCGTGCTCATTGCAAAATCCCCACTCCCACTAAAAACCCCACCATCCTCCCCATCAGCCACTAAAAACTCTTGTAAATAGGGCTTAAACACCCGCTCAATGAGTTCTAGACTCTCCTTGCCCCCATTCCCACAACTCAATGCGACTTGTTTAAAATCCATGTTTGCTCCTTTTGTTGGTTGGCTAAAAAATGCGCCTGCCCAAAAGCCAATGCCCCATCATTGCAAGAGAGAAGTTTGGGCATGAAGAACACCCGATGGGTAAAAAGAGTCGTGATATGCTCACATAAAAGGCGGTTGGCAAAGACTCCACCCCCAAAGAGCATGGGCAGATTGTGCCGTTTAGCTAGAGCTAGGGCGATGTGGGCTAGTGTATTGTGGAATTTTCTAGCCACTAGAGGGGCTTGGTTGCCTAAAATCTCGTGCTCGATCGCTTCGAGCATGGGCGTGCCCATAACGGGGCGATCTTGCAGGCTAAAGGGATAAAAATCCAGACTCTCCGTTGTGCTTGCCAAACTCTCTAATTGTGCCGCGCTTTGCCCCTCATAGGTGTTAAACTCCCCCACCCCACAAAAACTCGCTATGGCATCAAAAAGCCGCCCTAAAGAAGTGGTTGGGGACACTTGGATTTTTTGATCCAGCATACCTTTAAGGGCATTAGCACGCGCACCCAAAGGCTTTTCAAGGCGTGCTAAGAGTCTGGTCAAGCCGTGTTGGTAGGCCAGACAATAACCGATGGTGCAGGCATCTTGGATCAAGTTGGGGGCTTTTGGAATCCAAAAGCGTTGCAAGGACAACAGATGTTCTACCTGCCAAAAGCCCCTAAAATGGGCTTTAAAAACCTCGCCTCCCCAAAGTTCTTGATGGTCCCCTAGCCCACTCCCATCGCACACAAGCCCCAAGACTTCCATGCCTTCCAAAGGGGGGTGTTCTAGCTCCCATTCGCCCAATAATGCATGCATGTGCGCTTTATGGTGCTGGATAGGCGTGCATGTTGCCTTGCATTCTAGGGCTTTTTCTTGCCCGATTTGACTAGAAGTGTATTGGGGGTGTTGGTCAATGCCGATGGTTTGTGGCAAACCATAGAGTTTGCTATAAAAATCCCAATCTTTGTGGTAATTTTGGATACTCTCTACACTCTCTAGCGCACCCGTCTCTGGGATCACCAAACTGGATTCTCGACTCCAGCACAAACTGGTCTTATTATGCGCGCCCATGCCCACAAGAGATATGGGGCTTTCTAGGGGCATGTATAGGGGAGATAGCCCTCTAGCCAGACGCACAATGCCCATTTGCTTGCCCACACAACGCAAAATGCTATCTTCAATCCCATGCAAAATGGGGCGGCTGTGATCTAAAATGCCCTCTAAGTCAAATTTGGCGCGCAGAGTTTCTAACTCTGTGATGATGGGCTCGCCCTTTAAATTGGCACTGGTGAAAATGAGGGCTTCAAAGAATTGCAAAAGCAAGTGGTGCAGGCCGCTATAGGGGAGGATAATCCCTAGAGTATTGAGATTAGGGGCTACATGGTCATAACAAGGGCTTTTTTTATGGGCCAGCACAATGGGGGCACTAGGGGCTTGGAGGGCTTCTAATTCTAGGGGGTTTAAATGCACCAAAGCGTGTGCCACTGCTGTATTTTTTACCATCAAGGCTAGGGGTTTTTTAGGGCGGCACTTCAAGGCACGCACCTTTTGCACTGCTTGCCTATCTTGTGCATGGCATACCAAGGCAAAGCCACCAATGCCCTTCAAAGCGATCACTTGACTTTGTCGGATAGCTTGTATCGCACGCTCTAGGGGCCGGTCTGTGTGTTTGCCCTCTTGATCATAAAAGCTAAGTGTGATAGGGCAATGCGGGCATGAGAGGCTTTGGGCAAAAAAGCGGCGACTCTGGGGGTTATGGTAATCTTTTTGGCAAGCAGGGCACATCACCAAATCACGCATAGAAGTTTGGGCGCGATCGTAGGGCAGAGTGTGCAATAAACTAAATCTAGGGCCACAATGCGCGCATGCTACAAAGGGGTAGTTAAAAAAGCGACTCTTGGGGTTGGCTAGATCTTGCAAACACAGCTTGCAGGTAGCTAAATCTAGGGGCAGGGTATCTTTCAAACTGAGTGAGGGGGTTAGGCTGGGGGCGATTTTAAAATCTTGCGTGTGGATTGGGGGTATGTCTTGGCACTCTATGGCGTTAATCTGTGCTTGTAGGGGTTTATGGGTATCTAGTTGGGCCAAAAATAAGGTTTTTAGTTCTGCTTGTAAAACCACCTCCACCTGCCCACCTCTATTGCGCACAAAGCCACACGCACCTAACTCTTTGGCCAACTGATAGACAAGGGGCCTAAAACCCACCCCCTGCACTTGCCCGCTGATGATGATTTGGACAAACTTAGTAGAGTTGCATGGTGGCACAATGCAAGCTCCCATTTTCTCTAATGAGCACGGAACAATCCACGCCCACAACCTCTAAACCTGTGTGTTGTTGTAAGATTTTAAGCACTGGGGCATCCATCGGATCGTTATAGATGGGGGCAAACAAAACCTTTTGTCCGCCTTTATTGGCGAATAAAAAATTCGCATAGGTGGCAGGTAGCCGTCTTCCTTGATGGTATTTGGGGTAGGGTAGGGGTAAAGGCACGAGGTTATAACGCTTGCCTTTCAAAGTCCTAAACTCCTTTAATTGTTTTTCCATCGCTTTTAGGGGCTGGTAGTGGGAGTCGTGAGGGTCATTG
Source organism: Helicobacter mehlei (assembly GCF_007280785.1). Classification (NCBI taxonomy): domain Bacteria; kingdom Pseudomonadati; phylum Campylobacterota; class Epsilonproteobacteria; order Campylobacterales; family Helicobacteraceae; genus Helicobacter; species Helicobacter mehlei. Next base: position 63,030 of record NZ_VKGC01000006.1, on the reverse strand, counting down.
CAGGTTACATAGGCGATTGTATTGGGGTCTAAAAAACGCGCTAAGGTGTCAATATGCCCATCGGTGTCATCGCCCTCCAAGGGATTCACATCTAACCACAAAATACGCTCTACACCTAGCTCTTGCTTGAGAATTGCACTGAGCTGGTTTTGATCCTTGTTAGGGTTGCGTTCTGGGTTGAGCAAGCAAGATGTTGTGGTGAGTAAAGTCCCCTCCCCATCGCTCTCTACACTCCCGCCCTCTAGCACCAAATCCACAAATCTTAAGGGGTGTTTTAAAAGTCCTTTTTGGGCTAGTTTGGAGCTGATGGCATTATCTAGGTGGGCACTGTGCTTCCCCCCCCAAGCATTAAAGATAAAATCCAAGTAAAGCATCACCTTATTGGTCTCCACGCATAGGGGCCCAAAGTCGCGCGTCCAAGTGTCATTGCACTCCACCAAGACGATTTGCACTTGGTTAAAACGCGCGAGGCGATCTTGGGTGGCAGAATCATCAGGGGACACGCACACCAAGACATTTTGGTAACGACTAATGGTCTCGATGATGTCATAAAAACACTTTTGCGCATCAGCCAAACACCCGATCCAATCACTAGACACATGGGGAAATGCCATTAAAATCGCACTTTGTTCTTCCCATTCGGCTTTAAATCTTTTCATAGAAACCCTTGTAGTATAATCATTTTATTATACCCTAATGGAGACTGGATGCTTTTAAGCATTGAAAGTAGTTGTGATGATAGTTCGTTGGCTTTGACCAATTTAGAGGCTAAATTGCTCTGGCATGCCAAGATGTCCCAAGAGAATGATCACAGCCCTTATGGGGGTGTAGTTCCCGAGCTGGCCTCACGCTTGCATGCTAAAAATCTCCCAGATCTCTTGAAACAAGCCCAATCTTTTCTACAAACACAAGGGTATTCTCTAAACTCTCTAAAAGCCATTGGTGTTACCACGCGACCCGGGTTAAGTATTACGCTTTTAGAGGGTTTGATGATGGCCAAAGCCCTGTCTTTAAGCCTCCAGATTCCGCTAATCTCTATCGATCACCTCAAGGGGCATATTTATTCGCTCTTCATCAACCAAAGGGCTATCTTCCCTATCAGCACCATGTTAATCTCTGGGGGGCACACGCTCATTATCGAGAGTTTTGACCACACCCACATGCAAATTGTCGCCCAAAGTCTGGATGATAGTTTGGGGGAGAGTTTTGACAAAGTGGCTAAGATGTTGGGTTTGGGCTATCCGGGCGGGCCAGTGGTGGAGAGATATGCCCAAGAGTGCCCCCCGGGGCTAGAATTGGACTTCCCCCTGCCTTTAAAAGCCTCCAAAGCCCTAGCCTTTAGCTTTTCGGGTTTAAAAAATGCCGTCCGCTTGGCTATTTTAAGCGAGCAAGAAAAAACGCCTAAGCTTGCAGAAGAATTTAAAGCGCGGGTGTGTGCGGGGTTTCAAAAAATTGCATGCACGCATTTACTCAAGGTTTTAAAGCGTTACTTCCAAAAACAACGAATCCAAAATTTTGGGCTGGTGGGGGGTGCTAGCGCGAATCTGTATCTTAGAGAGAAAATCCAAGCACTCTGCGAGCAATTTGGCATGGCACTGCATCTAGCACCCTTAGAGTTTTGCACAGACAATGCTGCCATGATTGGGCGTTTAGCCGTGCAAAGTTACCAAATGCAGGAATTTAGCTGTTTAGAGGATTTAGACATTGCCACACAAACCATCTTGCCCGTTGTTTGTTTGTCTTAAAACTTATTATTTTGGTAAAATGCTAAAAACGATAGGAGATCGCTGTGTTTAGAAGTTTGCAGGTTAGGGCTTCGTTTTATCTGATTATTTTGTTATCTCTCTTTGCTCTTTTGGTTTTTACTCTTATCCAAAGAGATTATGCCAATTTGGCTGAATTGCAAGGCCGCACGGTGGCTAAGAGTTTGAATGCCTCCATTATCAATACCATCGTGCAAGCCATTGCCGTAGGGACTAAGGAGGCGATTTATAAAGCTATTGATGATAGCAACCACTTGCCCGGTGTGCAGATGAAGTTTTATCCTGGAGAAGGAGACATCCGCCTTTTTGGACTCAACGAAGCTTTTACACAAAACCCGGAGATTTTAAAATATTTTAACGATCCCAAGACTCCCCAACAGGTGCTCGTGCGCGGAGAGGGAGCAGATAGGCATGTGATCGTGTGGCAACCCTTAGTAGGCGATAAATCTTGTGTGGCTTGCCACACCAACAATAAGCCCGGGGACATGATTGGGGTGATGGAGGTCAAGCTTTCTTTGCAAGAAGCCTATAAAAACGCTAGCTTTTTTAGCGTGAAAACTTTGAGCTGGATGGTGGGTGTGTCCTTGGGGATCATCATCTTGTTGTTGCTGGTGGTGCAAAAAGATGTTATTAGACCCTTAAATAAACTTAAAGACACCGCTCGGGATTTGGTCTCCTCGCAAGAGGCGGATTTGACCAAGCGTTTGAATTATAAAAGCAGAGATGAAATTGGTTTGGCTACGGGCTTTGTCGATCAATTCTTAGGCAAAATCGCCGACATTATCAAAGTTGGGAAAGGCATTGTGGAGGATAATAACCGCGTAGGGGACGCGCTCAAGGATTCGACCAAAGCCCTAGGGCAAGCAGCACAGAAAGAATTGGCATCGGTGGAGAATTTGAAGGACATCAACCACCAAGTGAGTGAGAGTTTGGAATTAGCCCAAGATAACTTGCATAGCACGATTGACAATTTGGATAAAACCGGTGTTGTACTCAACGAATTTATCAGCAAGATTCAAAATTCAGTCGATCTAATCTTGGTCTCTGTGCAAAGCCAACAAGAGATTGCCACCGATTCGACCTCTCTAATCCAGCATGCTACAGAAATTAAAAATGTGCTCTCCATCATCGAAGAGATCGCCAACCAAACCAATCTCTTAGCCCTCAATGCGGCTATTGAGGCCGCCAGAGCGGGCGAACATGGACGGGGCTTTGCGGTGGTGGCTGATGAGGTGCGCAACCTAGCAGGCAAGACCCAAAAGTCTTTGGGTGAGATCACTGCCATGGTGAATATGGTAACCCAGAGTATTGAGAGCATGGGCGATCGCATCCAAAATGTCGCCACACAATCTAAAGAGGTCTCAGATAAAACCTCGCTCCTCGTCGGCGATGCCAAGAATGCCAAGGATAATTTGACCTTGACCAAAGAAAAATCCCAAAACACCGTGGATCAAAATAAAGTGGTGTTGGCTAAAATGGAAGAGCTCAACCAAGTGATCAGTGAATTTACCAATATCTTTGCGGAGGTTAGGAATGTGCGCAAAGGACTTGAGGAACACAGCTTGCAAATTGTTACCAAAAACCAAGAGCTAGAAGGTGAGTTTAGGAAGTTCAAAGTCTAGCTACGCCGACCCACTCAAGGTGGGCGGGATTTAAAACTTGGAGGGGGACTAGGACCTTTAAGCAGGTTCTAGCAAAAGCACGGATTAAGAGTTATTTTCCAAAACGTCCACCTGTGGTGGGGTAGCCATAAATAGAGCCATCTTTGATTTTCATGTGATCTTCCCAAGGCAATTTGTATTTGCCAGCGGCGAGGTCTTTAATGTAGGTCAAGCCTGCATCGGATTCGCCTCCCGGTTTAGCCACATAACCGCGGTGGCCGAGGTTGTAAATGTTGTTTTCCAAGCCCCAGCTTAGGCGGGCATTGTCTGCCATTTTGGGATAAATCTCGCCAGTAACGATTTCCCATGGGTTGCGATGCCCTTGCACAAGAGTGGTGCCATCGAAGTTACAGATTTGCCCTTCACCAAAGTAGTAAAAGACATTGTCATAGCCGGCCAAATTCACGCTCACAGTGTACATGAGGTTGTGCCACGCGTTGGAGCGGTTGGTTAAAATCCATTGGTCATTGACTTGCGTACTATAACCTGAGATGCGGATATAAACATTGCACCCCTTATAGGCAGCTTCACGGGCAAGCTCGGGGATCATGCCATCGTGGCAGATACACACGGCAAGTTTTGAGCCTCCGGGGCCATCGCACACAGGCATGCCCAAATCCCCGGGATACCAAGGCTCAATGGGATTCCATGGGAAAAGTTTGCGGTATTTTAAGATAATCTCACCCTGTGGATTGATGATGATGGCGGTGTTGTAGGGGTTTTTGTTGGCATCAGGATTGCGCTCCATGATGGAAAACACCCCATAAACTTTGGCCTCTTTACACGCCTTGGCATACATCTCGGTTTCTTTGCCCGGAACATCTAGCAAAAACTCCTCACTCAGCCATTTAGCAGTGTTTAGCCCTTGTGTGCTGTATTCGGGGAAAATGATGAGCTCCACGCCCGGATAGCCCGCTTTTGTAGCGTGCAAAGTTCTAATAATGCTCTCAATGTTGTGGTCAATGTCTTTGCGGCTATTGACAACGGGGACAGGAAACTGAATGGCTGCGACCAAAAAACCCTCAATGGGCTTACCCATACTTCCGATGCTTCCCATGAAAAAACTCCTTGTGACTTTTTTTGCAATATTGTTATTGCAAAAAAAATATTAAAACAGGAGCACTAATACAAGGTAAATCGTGCACTAATCATAAAGTGAATGCCCCCGGAGGGGCTTTGATGGGGATTATTTTTTGTCCTTGGCAAGGCTTTTAATGTATTGATCGGCCAGATACAAGCCATGCCCGCTTTCACCCATCAACTGGACTTTGTCCAAGATGTTTTTAAACAACACTTCTTCCTCGTGCTGTTCAGCCACATACCATTGCAAGAAGTTAAAGGTGGCATAATCTTTGTCTTTCAACATGTTATCCACCAAGCTATTAATGGAGTGGGTAATGTGTTGTTCGTGCTTATAAGCCTTTTCAAAGATTTCCACCAAACTTTTAAACTCGTGTTCGGGGGCTTTGATTTCTTTCAAATGCACGCCCACTTCGTTTTCATTGAGGTAGGTGATGATCTTGGTGGCATGCGCATATTCATCGCTGGCATGGTCAAACAAGAACAAACCAGCTCCATCAAAACCATGGGTATAGCACCATGAACTCATGCTGATGTAAAGATTACCAGAGTAAAACTCCTCCATCACCTGTGCATTCAGCATTTTGATTGTTTCCTTAGGCAACATACTAAAAAACTCCTTTGTTTGAATTTGTCCCATTATTATAGCATAAATGAGAAAACAAAGTCAAGCTTTTGGAGTTATTTTTCCTAAAAATTGTTATATTTTAATAATCACAAGAAGACTCCCAAGATAAATTGGGTGGCATAGTAAGCAATAAGCGAAAAACAATAGGCGACCGCTGTTGTGAAGACAAACAAGTAGAACACAAATTTAGCCCCCCCTGCCTCTTTACCAAAGGTGATCGTGGCTGCAAAGCAAGGGATATAAAACATCACAAAAACAATGAAGGCGATCGCTGAGGGCGTGCTCACGCTCTCTTTGAGGGCTTTTTTGAATAAAATGGAGTTTGCGCCCTGATTATTTAAAGAGTGCAACACACCCAAAGTGGAGACCACCACTTCCTTAGCCATAAAGCCCGTTACCAACGAGATTGAAAGTTTCCAATCAAAGTCCATGGGCTTAAAAATCCCATCCATCAAAGTCCCCAAGCGCCCCACTAGACTATTCTCTAGCGTGCTTTTTTGCAAGTTCTCCTCTAAAGCCTCTAGGGCTTGGGTTTTTTGGGCTTCATTTAGATCGCTTTGTTCAATCTTGGCATGTTGTTCTTGGTAAGCCTGTAGGACTTGGGGGTTTTTGGGGTATTGGGAGGCAAACCAGATGATCACCGCCCCGCCTAAAATATAAGTGCCCGCCTTTTTCAAATAAGAGATCGATTTAGTGTAAATGCTAAACCAAACCACCTTAACGCTGGGTATGCGGTATTTGGGCATCTCCATCACAAAGGATTCTTCTTTACCTCTAAAGACACTCAGTTTTAAGAGTTTGGCCATTAATAACGCCACCACAGCCCCTAAAATATAAATGCCAAAGAGCACGAATCCGGCGTATTTATCGGGAAAAAACGCCCCCACAAAGAGCACATAAATAGGTAGTCGTGCGCTACAACTCATAAAACCGATCACAAAGAGTGTGATTAATCTTTCGTGTTGGTTTTGCAAAGTGCGGGTTGCCATGTAGGCGGGCACTGAACAGCCAAAGCCCGTAACAAGGGGGATAAAACTCTTGCCATGCAAACCAAATTTATGGAAAATGCCATCTAATAAAAAGGCTACGCGACTCATATAGCCAGTCGCCTCTAAGAGCGAAATACCCAAGTATAAAACCACAATCAAGGGTAAAAAGGAGATCACTGCCCCCACTCCCCCAATGATTCCATCGCCTAGCAGAGAGCCCAAGTTGCTATCATTGGCATGTTCTTTAATGGCTGTGCCCAAAAATGCAAAGGCATCATCAACATAGGTTTGCAACCCCCCACCCACTAAGAAGCTCAAGGAGAATACCAAAAACATCAAGGCTAGAAAAATTGGCAAGCCATAAACGGGGTGCATGAGATATTTGTCAATTTGTTGGGTGCGTTGGGTGGTCTGTGTTTCTTTAAAAGAGACCACTTGCTGGCTTAGGCGTTTGCAAAAGCCTAGAGCCTCTTGACTTAAAATGAGAGGAATTGCATTTTCTCCAAAAGAGGCACTCAACTCTGTCTTGGCTTCTTGGCAATACTTGAAAGCCTCTTGCTGGGGGGGCTGTAAGCTCCCTTGTAGTAAAAGCCACGCATGCTGCCTGGGGTTTAAAAGAGAGTGGTGCAGGTGCTCCAAACTCTCTAGTTTTTTGGCTAGTGCATCTAAGGCATTCTCAAACTTAGGGCTATAGGTGATTTTAGGGGGGCTGTAAGTTTTGTGGTGTGTGTCGATGATGTGTTCCAAGAGTTTTTGGATATTAAAGTAAGAGTGTGCTGAGGTGGGGATGCAGGGGGTGTTGAGGGCTTGAGACAAGCGTTCTAGATCAATTTCTAAGCCCTCTTTGAGTGCCTCATCCCACATGTTGAGTGCCATTAAAACCTTGTGTCCCGTGTTTAAGAGCTGGAGACTCAACGCCAAATTGCGTTCTAAATTGGTGCAATCCAACACATTTAAGATCAGATCGTAATGCTCGTTTTCTAAAAAATGCCGGGTAACCTTCTCCTCAATGGTAAAATCATTTAGGGCATAAATGCCGGGCAGGTCCACAATGACAATGGGGGTGTCGCCATAAAAAGTGTGGATTTCTGTTTTTTCCACGGTCACACCTGCAAAATTACCCACTTTTAAATGCGCCCCACTAATAGCATTGATCAGCGAGCTTTTACCCACATTAGGCTGTCCGACTAAGGCAACAATAATTTTATCCATTTTATTCCTCTAAAAATTGCTCTTATTATCAAAATACGGCTTATTATACCCATAAATATTTCTGCTAAAATCCTTTTAGCAATAAAAAGTTTATGAAAGGCTTGTTTTGCCAAAACAGACTTGGATCGTGGATCAAAAGGACCGCTTGGATACTTTTTTAAGCACTAAACTCCAAGTGGCTAAAAATCAAGTCCTCCAACTCATCAAAGCTGGTTGTGTGCGCCTCAATGGGGGGGCATGTAGTAAGGGGGGAGTGGGCGTAAAATTGGGAGATGTTTTGGAGATTTGGAGTATCCAGCCCCAAGAAAGCCAGCCTTTGAGCCTGCCACCCCTAGATTTGGAGATCATTTACGAAGATGAGGATATTTTGGTGATCAATAAACCCCCTCATTTGGTTGTTCATCATGCTAGCAGTGTCAAAGAGGCAACTTTGGTGGATTATTTGCAGGCTAGGGGCTATGCGCTCTCAACTCTGAGCGGGGCGTTGCGCTATGGGATCGTGCATCGTTTGGATAAAGACACAAGCGGGGTATTGGTGGTGGCTAAGAACAACGCCAGCCATGCGCATTTGGCAACCCAGCTGAAAAGCAAACAAATGGGGCGTTATTATTTGGCCATTCTCTCAGAACCTCTGAATAATCCGGTGAGTGTGGCATGCCATTTGGGCCGCCACCCCAACAACCGCTTGAAAATGACCAATTTAGATGCGCTCAGAACTCCCATTAGGGGTGGCAAAATGTCTAAAACCCATTTTGTGCCCTTAATCACAGGCACTAACCAGACCCAGCTCATTTGTGCCAAATTAGAAACCGGACGCACGCACCAAATCCGCGCGCACTTGGAAAGCCTGAATCGCCACATCGTGGGCGATCCACTATATGGGCAAAAAGATAGCTACGCAGGACGCATTTTATTGCACGCCTACTTGCTTTATGCCACCCACCCAAAAGATGGGCGCAAACTTCTTTTTAAAGCCAACATGCTAAAGGATATGCTACAATATTTAGAAAATCACTTTGAAGGGATGAGTTGGGATGGGTTGGAAAGCAGTATTGGTGACTTGTTTGGCAGTATTGCTGGTTAGTTGTGCACCTACAAGGAAGAATAATGTTCTCTCATTTTTTGGGAAAAAAGAAGAGACCCTTAATCCGAACTTACCTATTGTGCAGGGGATTAAAACCATCGATGATGTGCAGTCTGTGGGATTTGAATGGCAACCTGTGAGCAATCCGGGACTCATTGATGGGTTTGTGCTCTACCGCATGCAAGCCGATCAAAGCTTTAGGCGCGTGGCGATTGTGCGTAACCCGCTAGCCACGCATTACTATGATGATGGACTCACCCCCCAAACCCAATATTACTACCAAATTGCCACCATTGGCAAAAACGGTGGAATCTCGCGCGCCTCCGAAACAATTAGTGTCCGCACTTCCTTTATTAATCCGGTGGAGAGTGTTTTTGCTAGCCATGTCGAGCCCAAGGAGATCAAGGTTTTTTGGAGCCCGCACCCAAATCCAAGCATTGATAAATACATTATCCAGCGGGAGGGGAGCGATGGCAAATTTTCCAATATTGGGGTGGTGAAAAATAGACTGTATGTGGAGTATTTTGATAAGGATTTGCCCGATGGGAGCGCATATCGTTACCGCGTGATTGCCGAGAGTTTTGAAGGGGCTAAGTCTTTGCCCAGTGCTGTAGTAACAGGCAGGACAAAAGAGCCCCCAATAGGGGTAACTAGCGTGCAAGCCAGCAATAACCTCACGCGTAAAATCCAGCTGAGTTGGACTCCCTCTGATCAAAAAGATGTGGTGTCTTACCGCATTTATGCAGCTAATAAAATGGACGAACGCTTTAAAAACATCGCTGAAACCAATGATACCAGCTACTTAGATAATGTCGATGCAGATGGGGTACAGAGATTTTATAAAGTCGTGGCAGTGGATAAATACAATCTTGAAAGCGCGATGCCCACAACAGCAATTCAGGGCATGACATTGCCCCGCCCAGCCACACCCATGATCACAAAGGGCACAATTGAGGATGGGCAGGCTATCATCGAGTGGCAACCCATCCAAGATGGGCGGGTTAAGGGCTATGCTGTCTATCGCTTTGATGGCAATTCCAGTTCTAAGCCCTTGCGTTTTGGGGATATTACCAAGACTCGTTTTGTGGATAACAACATGGTGAGTGGGCAAAAATACCGCTACCAAGTGGTGAGCGTCGATGGAGCTGGCTTGGAGTCTAATCCGAGTAAAGAAGTGGAATTGCGCTTGGATCGCTAGTTGTGCATGCCGCACTTGTTTGCTTCTTTGGCTAAATTGCCTGATTTCCCCTTTGAGAGTGAGGGGTTTGTTTTCTTATACCGCGCTTGTAGTTTGAGAGATGCGCATCTGAGCGCGATTCGTGTCCAAAAGCAGGGACTCTATGGGCTCTATGATTTTTGTATCTTACAAATCAAACAAAAAGGGGGAGACTTATTCAAGGCGCAAAAATCTACACGCCCTCTCCCAGTGGGTGTCTTGCAAAAAGCCTTGCAAATTTTGGCGCGCTTTTGCAAGGTGTCTTATTCTAATTTGGGCACGCCTAGCCCATATTTTGAAAGCCCCTTTTTGATCCATTGGGATCGCTTTGCATTCCCCCAATCCTACCACCTAGAAATTGGTTTTGGTTCAGGGCGGCATTTGCTCAACAAAGCCCAAAAAAACCCACAAGAAACCTATATCGGAGTGGAGATTCACACCCCCTCTTTAGAGCAAGTCTTGCGCCAAATTGAACTTTTAGGGCTTAAAAATCTCTACCTGGCTCAAGCTGACGCGCGCGCGCTGTTAGAAATCTTGCCCTCAGGCTGTTTGGGCTTGGATGTGCATTTTCCCGTGCCTTGGAGCAAGAGCCCTAATCGGCGTGTGATGAATCCCCAGACCTTAGAGCACATGCGCGCAATTTTATGCAAAAATGCGTGGTTGTGGCTAAGGAGCGATGATAAACCCTATTTCCAACAGAGTTTGCAACTGGTTTTAAGCTTGCCTTGTTGTGATCTGCAAGTTTGCAAGAATATAGATCAAGATATGGTATTGAGCAAATACGAGGCGCGTTGGAGGCGGCAACAAAAAGATATTTGGGATTTAAAATTGCGCGTCTTAAACCCCATTAATCGCTCTTACCTGCCCTTTTCATTAGATGCACCCCTGCACTTTAAAGCACCCACCAAACAAGAACCTCTGCATTTGTGGCAACAAAAGGCGTGGATACAGGAGAATTGTTTTTTAAATATTCAAGATGTGTTAGAATATGAAAATTTGTGGTTATTGGTGTTGAGCTTGGGGGACTTGCTCACCCCCTTAAATAAAATGGTCGTTGTGGATCGCAAAAAGGGCACGATCGAGTATATCGGGGGCTTACCGCTCAATACAAAAGCCCACAGACAAGCGCACCAACATTTGCTAGAGATTTTGCAGGAGGAGAATTGTGGCTAGTATCATTGTGGCTAAAGATTTGTGTTTGGGGTATAAAAAAGATGAATGGGTGATCAGGGGGGCAAATCTGCGTATTGAACGTAAGGATTTTGTGTTTATCTCGGGGGCTAGTGGGAGCGGGAAGAGCACTTTATTGCGCTCGCTCTATGGGGATTTGCCCATGATGGGCGGGAGCTTAGAGGTGTGCAATATCAATGTCAATCGGGCTTCTAAGACCTTTATTAATGAGTTAAGACGCAATATTGGTGTGGTGTTCCAAGATTATAAGTTGATTGAGGAATGGACTGTGGAGCAAAATATTAAATTACCCATGACCATCAATGGCTATAAAAAAGATGAATGCAACATCCAAGCTGAAAAACTCTTAGCCCATGTGGATTTGCTCTACAAGTCTAACCGCTACCCGCTGGAACTTAGTGGGGGGGAGCAACAACGCGTGGCGATGGCGCGCGCGATTGCCCACAAGCCCTTTTTAATCTTAGCTGATGAGCCTACGGGTAACCTTGATGATTATTCAAGCGATATGATTTGGAGCTTGCTTAAAGGGGCTAACAAACAACTAGACATCACGATTGTGGTGGTGACGCATAGGATTCCCAGTAGTTTTAATATCCCTTACCGCAAAATTTACATCAAAGACGGGGAGATTCATGAATACACTTAAAGAACATTTGGGTTTTTTGTTGCCTTTAATGGCTTTGCTCTTTAGCTTGGAAAGCATTTTATTTATCAATCGTGCCGTCAATATTAGAGAAGAAAAGCTTTCTAAGAGCTACACAATCACCATTGCCAGCAAGCAAAAGCTCACACTGCCCTTTTTAAAGCAAAATATCAAAGAGAGTGCTATACTCACCCTCATTGATCCTGACATGCTTTTAGAAAAGCTCCAACAAAATTTAACCCAAACCAATATCACCAATATCAAAAAAAATCTCCCCTATTTTTACTCGCTCAAACTAGCCATCTTCCCCACCTCAGCACAACTCCAGCAAATCCACCAAAAGCTTTTAAAAATCCCGGGGGTGGAAAAAATCGAAGTCTTTAGCAAAACCCACGACCAAGAATACCGCCTACTACTCTTGCTCAAAAAAAGCATCATGGTTCTTGGCGTGCTTGTGGTGGCACTCTCAATCTTGCTCTTGATGAAGCAAGTGAGCGTGTGGAATTTGCAATATTCTAAGCGTATTGAGATCATGGAACTTTTGGGCGCACCCATGCGGATCAAAAACGGCTTTTTGTTCAAATTGGCTTTGGTGGATTCCATTTTGGCCAGCGCGGGGGTGCTGATCGGGAGTTTGTATTTATCCCTACAAGACAAATTCCAAGCGATCTTGCAAGCCCTAGAAATTAAGGGCGGTTTGTTTGTGTGGCAAGAAGATATGTTGATCTTTTTAGGCACTTCTATTGTGGTGTCCTTAATGTGTGTGTGGGTGGTTGTAATCCAAAGGAGAGTGGCATGAAAGCCTTAAGGCTTTTGGGTTTAATGGGTTTATTTAGCATGGGCTTGTTGGGCAATAAGGGGACAGGTTTAGAGGACATCAACCGCAATATCATGCTCAATCAAAATAAATTAGAGGAGACCACTCTAGAAAAAACCAAATTGAGCAACCATTTAACCAGCTTGGGCAATGCCATCAACCAAAAATACCAGCAAAGCCAAGAATTATCCCAACAAATCCAAGCCCTCCAAAGAAGCATTGAAAAAAACCAAGCACAAAACTTGCTCCAAGAAAAATCTCTCGAACAACACCGCTCCTTGCTAAATAGTTTAAAAAAGGATCGCCACCAAATCCAAGATGCCGTTACAAGCGTGTTGCTTAAAGATTTATTATTTGTCTTGATCTTGGAACAAGAGAGTTCGGCAAACCCGGAGGATTTGATCTTGCAAGAAATCTTCAAGCATGTTAATCAAGACTCCAAAATCAAATTAGCCGACTTGAATCTCAAAGAAGAGCAGATCAATAGCAAAATCACCCAAATCACCCAAAGTATCAACCAAATCAATAAAACCATCGGGGTACAAAAAGATCGCCAACACAATTTAGAAATCATGGTTTCAGAACAACAGAAGTTAATCGCAACTATGCGCGCTGAATTAGCCATTTATAACAAAAAATTAACTGCTTTAGACAAGGAACGCAAAGAACTCGATCAGCTCCTAGCCTCTTTAAATATTATCAAACGCAATAAAGAAAAAGAACTAGAAAGAGAACAGCAAAACAAGCAAAAAGCACCGCGTGCAATCGGGGGTATCCAAGCCCCTTTAGAGGTGCGGCAGGTGGCTAATTCTTACCGCGATATTGTTACTATCGCTTACAATGGTCCTAAGACCATCGCCCCCCTAGCTAATTATAAAATCGTGCAAAAATTTGGGCCTTACTTTGATCCGGTCTATAAACTCAAGGTCTTTAATGAATACATCACGCTTGTTTCTACAAAACCCAATGCGGTCGTGCGGAGTATCTTTGATGGGCGGGTGGTCTATGCTAAAGAAGTGCCGATCTTAAAAAAAGTGATCATCATTGAGCACAAGGGGGGCATGCACACGATTTATTCCCAGCTAGATAAAATCGCCCCCACGATCAAGCACGGCTTACGGGTGCAAAAGGGCTATGTGATCGGGCGTATCGATCAACGCCTAAGCTTTGAGGTTACCATAAAGGACAAACACATCGATCCTTTGGAGATCATCGCCCAAACACATTAAAAGTAACAAAGACATGCCGATCTCAAAACGAGCGTTTTGAAAGGAGAGTTCCATGTCAGTTGAAACCATTAATTTTACAAAACAACCTCATTTATTACAAGCAGTCCCGCAAGTCAGTTCGATCAACATGGAGGAGCATAGCGATTTACTACGGCCCATTGCCAATAAAGCAGATTTGAAAAAAGTAGAGAAGGCAGAACAAGATGCCAATAATGCCCTGTTGCTAGAGGAACAGGATTTGCAGAAACTGAGCAAGGAACTCAATAGAGAGATGAAGCGCATCCACTCTAATTTGGTCTTCAAATACAATGAGGAGATTGGGAGTTTGGTGGTGGTGGTTAAGGATAGTAAGGGTGAGCACATTATCCGCGAAATCCCACCTCAGGGGATGGTGCGCTTGATGGAGAAGATGCGCGACATTGTGGGGATTATTTTTGATAAAAAAGGCTAGGTGTCTTTGGAGTAGAAAATGGGTGTTGGGAAACTAAGTTCTTTAGGGATTGGGAGCAAGGTCTTAAATTACGATGTGATCGACAAGCTCAAGGCGGCTGATGAGAAGACCATGATCGCCCCTATTGACAAAAAAATGGAAAATAATATCCAAAAGCAAAAAGCTTTGGTAGAGATCAAAAGCCTCATTTCCGCCTTGGAGTCTCCCGTGCAAGCCTTGAGCGACTACTCCACCTACACGGCTAGAAATAGCCATGTGAGTGGAGATGCGCTTAAAGCAAGTGTCAGTCCGGGGATTCCGCTCCAAAATATCAAAGTTGACGTTGAAAGCTTGGCACAGGGGGATATTAACGAGGTGGGGACGCATTTTCGCTCCCGAGATGATGCCTTTAGCCAAGCCAATACCAAGTTGCACTTTTATACCAATGGCAAAAATTACACCATTGACATCAAGGCGGGCATGAGTTTGGGCGATGTGGCCCAAGCGATCACCGATGGAAGCGATGGGAATGCGATGGGGATCGTGATGAAAACTGGAGGGGACAAACCCTACCAGTTGATGATCAACTCCAAAAACACTGGAGCCAATAGCCGTCTCTTTTTTGGCACAAGCGTGGTTTCGCATTTGAGTAGCGATGCACCCATCACTCTAAGCCTAGCTAGCGCGCCTAGCCCTGATGGCAAGACTCCAGCCAAAGCCGAGCATGATTTTTTTGTCAAAGTTTATGATGCCAATAACAAGCTAGTAGAGATCCCCATTGCCCTTGATTTGAGCACCGCTACGCCTGTGCCTAAGAAAAATGAAGTCTTGCGTGCAGCCATCCAAAAGGCCCTGGAAGATAACCCCGATACAAAGTCCTTAGTGGATTCCGGTCAGCTCAATGTAGAAGTGGTTGATGATGGCAAATCGCTCATTATCAATGACAAACGCGGGTTAGAGGTAGCCGTTGGGGGGGCTAAGGCTGGGGAGTTGGGCTTTGTCCAAGATAAATCCGAGAGTGGTGATCTGTTTAAAGCCACCACAGGAATCAAGCAGGGCAAGATTGAGGGCACGATCCGCATCAATGATCACGACATCAATCTCGGGGCAATTACCTTGATAGGTAATTCTAGCACACAGAATGGGGAGGCAATTGTCAAAGCCATCAATGCCATTAAGGGCTTGCACGCTTCTATGGGAGCAGATGGTAAGTTGGTGCTCAATAGCGATAGCGGAGAGTTGCGCATAGCCGGGGTGGGACCTACCGGCAAGGCAGGTCTTAGGAATATTGGGCTCACAGAAGGGCTCACCCAAAACTACGCCCACACGCAAGGTCTCTTCGCACTTAAGAATCTCCAGAAGGCAGGCGATGCGAAATTCACCTACGATGGGGCGACCATCACCCGCCCCACTAACGAAGTCAATGATGTGATCAATGGTGTGTCTTTGAGCTTACTAGGCAAGACTGAGCCGGGCAAACCCGCTATTGTGAGCATCACTAGAGACAATAAAGCCATTGTCGATCATGTCAAAGAGTTTGTCAAAGCTTACAACGCCTTGATTCCCAAATTAGATGAGACCACCCGTTACGACCCCGATACTAGGATTGCCGGGATTTTTAATGGTGTGGGGGATATCCGCACGATCCGTTCCTCAATCAACAATGCCATCGCTTTTACACGCACCACTGAGAAGGGCGTGGATAGCTTGATGAAATATGGGATCATGTTTAATGAGAACGGGCAGTTGAGTCTAGATGAAAGCAAGCTGTCCAGTGCTCTTGGCACAGATCCTCAAGGTGTGCAAGACTTTTTCTATGGGTCTCAGGTAAAAAGCATGGGGGGCAAGGAGATTCACCAGGAGGGGATTTTTGAACGACTCGGTAAAGTTTTATCGCATTTAGTCGATGGTAGTAGTGCTAGCTTGAAAATATATGGAGACTCCTTAGAACAAGATGCTAAGGATTTGCGTCGTGACAAACAGAGCGCGATGGATTTGTTGAAAACTCGTTATGACATCATGGCGGAGCGTTTTGCCGCCTATGACGGGCAGATCTCCAAAGCCAACAAGTCATTTGATGCGGTGCAAATGATGATCGATCAAGCAGCAGCCAAAAAGAATTAGTGAGGATGAAGATGTTTAAGGCAAATGCGTATAATCTATACCAGCAAAACTCTGTGAGTGTGGAGTCTCCGGCTAAACTGATTGAGATGCTTTATGAGGGTATCTTGAAATTCGCTGCCCAGGCTAAAAGGCACATGGAAGCCGATGATATTGAAAAAAAGATTCTCTATATCAATAAGGTCGCCGATATTTTTACCGAACTCTTAAATGTCTTGGATTATGAGCGTGGGGGTGAAGTGGCTGTTTATCTAACCGGGCTTTACACCCACCAGATCAAAACCCTCACACAGGCCAATGTGGAGAATGATAGCACTAAAATCGATTTGGTGATGGGGGTTGCTAGGGGCTTGTTAGAGGCTTGGCGGGAGATCCATGCTCATGAATTGGGTCGATGAGCTCAAGATCGCGCTTTTAGAAAACAACACGCAAAAAGCTTTTAAGCTGGTTGAAGAGTGCCCGCTCCTCAAAGAGGGTTGTAGCGATTTGCCCACTTTAGAGACCGCTAAAGCCCTTATCAGCACGACCATTGAACGACTCCAAGAGGAGCAACAAACTTTGGGCGTGCAGATGCGCCAACTCAAGGTCGCCCAAAGATTTTTAGAGATTTCTACAGACTAAAAAGCCAAGTTTTGCCAGCCAGTGGCATTAAAACAAATAAGCATAACTAGCCACCCAGTAGAAACGCTCCGAGTAGAATCCTTTCCCCATGAGTGCTTTTGTCTTGCCAAAGGGGATTTTAACCCCTAACTCCACGCGGTGTCTTTGCTCAATGGTGCTCCCCACGCCCACATTAAAAACCCCGTTATAACCCATAAAAGAGCGGTTGCTATCTGAGCTGACCAAAGTGGGGGCACCTTGAAAATACCCAAACCCCAAACCCGCATAAGCTCCAAAATAATATTTGCCTATCTTGTAAAAATCGCTCACCACATCCATATTGAGGCTTAAAAAGGAATGCACGAGGGTATGGAACGCTGTGGGCTTTAAACCCATGATATAACTCAAATCCACACGCAAAGTGGCATACTTCACCAAATCGTATTGATAACCTGCCCTGATCCCCCACAAAAAAGAATTTGTCCAAGGACGTTTGGGCGCAATGGAAAGTCTATAGGTTTCAAAACCGCTCATCACACCCACAAAAATATGGCTTTTATGCTGGATTTTCTCGCTAGTAGCACCCAATAACCCCACACCCAGCAAGAGTCCGCATATCCGTTTTATCATTTGCGATCCTGATAGAATCGCTTTAACTTGTCATCTAAAGGAGCTAATAAGCGATAGAAAATTGGCACGACCAACAAGCTTAATGCCATAGACACCAATAGTCCCCCACTCATCGCAATACCTATAGGCGACTTCATCGCCGAGCCCTGCCCTACAGCCAAAGCCAAAGGCAACATCCCACACACCATCGCGATCGTGGTCATCAAAATGGGTCGTAAGCGCGACTCACCGGCCAAAATGATGGCTTCTTCAATGCCATGCCCTTCTTTACGCCGATCGTTAGCAATGTCAATGATGAGCGTGGCGTTCTTGCCCACCATGCCGATGAGCAAAATCAGCCCCATTAAAGAGAACATGCTCATGGGCTGATGCACGAGCCCTAGCGCAAAGAATGCCCCTGAGAAACTTAGAGGCATGGTAACCATGATGATCAGGGGCTCTAAGAGCGACTCATAAAGGGCGGCCAAGATCATGTAAATGAGAATAAAGGCAGTGGCGATCGCCACGCCAAAGGCCTCATTAGTTTCTTTGAGTTTGTCTGAGTCGCCTGTAAAGCGGAAAGCTGCCCCTTTAGCCAGCCATTGATCTTGGTGCTTTTGCACTTGGCTTAAGAGTTCGCCTAAATCCACCCCAGTAGCGGGGCGGGCAAGCACAGTAACACTCCTTTGGCGGTTGTAGCGAGTGATATTGGAGGGTACTTTACGCTCAACGACTTCAATCAGCCCATCTAAAAACATCAGTTTGCCATCTTTGTTTTTGATCTGTAGCCGCTTGATGTCATCCATATTGATTTTTTTATTGGAGGGGACACGGATCACAATGTCATATTCCTTGCCATCCTCTTTAAAGTAGCTCACCCGATTCTCCCCTGAGAAGGCGTTGCTCACCACGCTCGCAATGTCTTGGGCACTCACGCCGTATTTGGTTGTGGCTGCCCTTAAAACGCGTAATTGGTATTGGGTTTGATAATCTGAGGTGTTGGTGTGGTAGCCTGCTACCTTGCCCTTCATCTCAGGGCTTTCTAGCAAGAATTTTTGGAGATTTGCCACGCTTTCATCCACGAGCTTTTGCGTGGGGCCATAGACATAGACTTGAAACGCCGAATTATCCCCCCCACCAATCAAAGGCACTTCGGCTAGATTAATGGAGGCAATGTCTTTAGCCTCTGGGATGGCCCTTAATTTGTGACGCATCTCCTCCATAATCACAAATTGGCTTCTTTTGTGCCCTTTTTTGAGCTTGACATAGAATTTACCTTTAAAGGTGCTTTGGATATTGCCATAACCCACTTGCATGGAGTCAAACTCCACATCAGGGTCCTTTTCAATCACGGCTTGTAAAGCTTTCATTTTGGCCAGCATCGCTTTTAGACTAATGTCAGTTTGTGCTTTGACATAGACATAAAACATGCCCCGATCTTCTTTTAACATAAACTCCATGCCCAGCTTACCAGCCACGTGCACAGAGCTAGCAAAAATCCCCGCCACGGCTAATCCCACAATCAATTTATGGTTTAAAAGCCAGCTTAATAACTTGGCATAAGATTGCTCCATTTTTTGGAAAAAGGGTTCTGTGCGCTTGTAAAATTTAGATTGCTCGGTGGATACGATGATAGAGCTTAACATGGGGATCACTGTAACCACCACAAAATAAGAAATCACAATAGCTAGGGCAACCGTGATCCCAAAGCTTTGGAAAAAGCGCCCCACAATCCCGCTCATGTTGCCCACAGGAATAAAGACAGATAAAAGCATTGCCGAAATGGCAATGATTGCAAAGGCGATTTCATGCACGCCCTCATAGCTGGCGGTTCTTTTGTCCATGCCCGCTTCTAGCTTTTTGTGGATATTTTCAATCACCACAATCGCATCGTCTATGATGATCCCAATGGAGAGTGTGAGCGCAACCATGGTCAGCATATTCAAAGAAAAGCCCATCCACTGGATGAGCGCGAATGTCCCCATAATGGAGATGGGGATACTCATTGCGGATACAAAGGTGATGGATAGACTACGCAAAAAGAAAAAGACTACAGAGATCGCTAAAATCCCCCCCAATATCAAGTCAAACTTGACATCTTTAATGGAGTGGCGGGTGTAATCGGTGGTGTCTAAAAAGGGGCGCAACTCATAGCCCGGGCTCACTGCGCGCATGGCATCCATTTCTTGATACACCGCATCCACAATTTTGATCTCATTGGCTCCGGCAATCTTTTGCACCTCTAAAACGATACCTTGATCGTGCTTGTAACTAGCATAAGTGATGTCCGGATCAATGCCCTTTTCAATCGTGGCGATGTCGGCTAGGCGAACATGGTTACCAATTTGGATATTAGCCAATTCTTCAAGGGTATAGCTATTGCCATCCACCAAAATGGCGTAGTTTTTCTTAGGACCAGTGATCTTGCCCCCGTCCATTTCTAGGTTTTGGCTTTTTAGGGCGTTGTAAAGGTCGGTGTAGGTCAAGCCATATTTGTTCATCAAACTTGGGTCGGCATAAATCCTCACTTGCTTTTCTTCAAAACCTTGTAATTGCACCCCACCCACACCCTCGATCTTTTGCAACATGGGTTTGATGATGTTTTTAGCATGATCGTTGAGCTCGGCCGGAGTCTTGGTCTTGCTGGTTAAAAAGATCGAGAGAATCGCTTGCCCACTGGTATCGACCTTATCGATGGAAGGGCGGCGGATATTGGGATCACCAAAACTCACGGAGGAAACTTTGTTGATGATGTCATTGAGAGCTACCGTGATGGGCTTTTCAAGCACAAATTCCACGACCACAATACTAATATTGCGCGCACTATTGGAAGTAACCTTCTTGATCCCATCCACACCCATGACAGCTTCTTCAATCTTGTCGGTTACTTTACTCTCCACAATGTCCGCACTCGCCCCCGGGTAAGCGGTTTTCACCACGATAATGGGGAAGTCAATATTGGGGAAGAGCGCAACACTGATTTTTTTGAGTGCCATCGTGCCAAAGAAGACCACCATGCACGCAAACATTAAGGTTGTGATGGGTCTTTGGATCGCAAACTTATACACAAAAGCCCCCTATTGGATAAAGCCATCCCCAAAGATGCCGGGGACTAGGGGGCTGTTGGCAGGCAGTAGGGCTTCTGCATTCACCTTGCGGGTGCTGACATCAATCGTGGGGTAAATCTTAGTGATCTTGACTTCTTTTTTCTCAGGTTTGCCATCGATGCTATAGATGAATCTATCCCCCACTTTGACGACAGGCAAATATTTCGAGTCAAACTCTAGCACAATCTTTACCCGCTTGCTCACCAATCTAAAAAGTACGGTGCTATTCGCACTAGTCCCCTCCCCTAGCTCAATATTCTTGCTAGCGATCACCCCATCAAAAGGGGCTTTTAAAATGGTCTTTTCCACCACCGAGAGGGCATAGTCGCGATCGTATTCGAGTTTTTTATAATCTGCATAATATTTGTCTAGCGTATTCTTATCCACGGCACGCCCGATTTTTTGGTAACGCGCATATTGTTTTTGCGTAAAGTCATATTGCTGGGTGATTGAATCGGCTTGGGCTTTCTTGTCCCTGTTATAAAGGGTTAAGAGCACATCGCCTTTTTTGACATGAGAGCCTACATCTACATAAATGGCATCCACAATACCCGCTGAATCTAATTTTAGACTGGCATCTTTGAGCGCGACCACATTAAAAATCGCATAAACCTCTTTTGCTTGGAGCCCTACCATCAAGAATAGGGCAATGAATATTAATCGCATACTGAATCCCTTAGCGCACATAATCTTGGATATGATGCCCACTATAAAAAATGTAATTGGCTTTTTGCATTTCGTAGTTGTTGAGAGATTGGTTATAGATTACTTCGGCATCAAAGCGTGTCCTTAGAGCCCTCAAATAGGTAGTAAAATCAACCAAATTGGCATTGTATTTTTTCTTAATGCTCTCATAGGCGATATTGGCAGATTTTAAGCTGGCTTCAGAGCTACGGATGCGCGATCGTGCCATGTCTAAAGACTTGCGGTAAAGTTCCACATCCTTGACTTGTTCCATTTTTTTATACATCAGATTTTTTTCTTGCGCCATTTGGTTTAAGCGCAGGTATTGTTTTTGCAAATTCAAGCCAATATCATTCAAAATGTTCAAGGTTACTACGACCCCCACGGTGTTTTGCTGGTTAGGGAACAAGTTTCCAAATCGGTTATCACTCCCCCGTGCAAAGGCAGGTTTTTGGATATAATATTGCCAGTCGTCATTAACATCAACGGTTGGGTAATAGTTGAGTTGTTTGTTTTGGTAGTGAATCGCCGTAATCTGTTCTCTTAGGGCGCGCAGATCTGCTCGCTCTTTTAATGAGAGAGTGGGAGAAAGTAGAGTGGTTCTCTTTAGAGAGGGAATCTTGCTATTGGTCAGATACTCTAAGGTCAAGCGGTTTTGCTCAATATCAAATTCCATTTGGGTAATATCATTTTCGCTAAGAGCCCCCTGTGCCTTTGCGCTCTCTAAATTATCAGCCGTGGTTAATCCTTGCTCAAAGAGTTGTCTGGTGCGCTCAATATCAGAACGCAACTCAGCTAATTTCTTTTTGGAGGCGGCCAGCTGTGCCATGTTGTTGAAATATTGGTAATACTGCTGGACCACTTGCAAATAAATGCTTTGCTTGGTGTATTCCATATTGGCACTACTAGAGCGGTAACTGGCTGATTTTTCTTTGACATTATTAACATCGCTAAAGCCATTGAAGACATTGAGTTTTAGATTGGTGTTGAGTAATTGCATGTCGTATTCGGGATAAAAAGGCGTGTTTCTGTTGCGGTGGTTATAGGTGTAATTGCTACTCAAGGTGGGTAAAAACTTAGCCTTAGCAATGGCGTGGTTTTTGAGGGCTTGGCGCACTTGCAAGCGGGCTGCTTGGAGGGAATAGTTATTGTCCGCATTTTTGATTAAATCTGCTAAACCTAGTGCATGCCCTTGTGTATCGGCAAATTTGCGATCCTCCATATTTTCTAATTGTTTCATATTGGGGCCTAGATCATCTCCGGGGGGAGAATAGGTCTCTAATTCCAAACCCTGTAAATTCCAGCAAAAAGCCAATGCCAAACCGCCCTTAATCCATGAGAACCTCTTACTTTGGATTGGTAAAAAACGCAAAAAACCCACGACTAACTCCAATTTAAGCAACACACAAAAATGGGTGGTGTCCTTGGCGGGATTTGAACCCACGACCTTACGATTAGGAATCGTACGCTCTATCCAACTGAGCTACAAGGACCAATCCATCTAACAGAAAGCAACAACACCGGATTCTGAGTGTGATCCACACTCATCAAAAATCAGGCTTAAAGCTAAGCTACTTCTTCTTATTTACTTTGGGCTTCTTGTGCGTTGCCACCACATCTTTTAACAACTTACCGGGCTTGAACTTGGGGACCATTTTATCCGGTGTGCTATAGGTCTTATCGCTACCGGGCACCTTCCCGCTCTTGCCTTTTTGCAACGCCACTTCAAACTTGCCAAAACCTACCAGCTCCACACTCTCATGCGTGCCTAACACCTTTTCAATGGCTTTTACAAAACCATCTAACGCCTTTTCAGCGTCTTTTTTGCTCTCAAATTCACCCTCTTCCTTAAGTAAATCGACAAACTCCGCTTTTTTCATCTCAAACCTTTCTGACATGCTTAAAATACGGCAAGCATTATACTACAAAATGTAAATTTTAGGGAACAAAACCCGCTCCAACCTTCCTTTAGAGCCTTAAATCTCAAGGCAGACACCCCCCTTTAAGAGCGATTCAAGCTAGCTACTTGTATGATAGCCCCTCATACTAAGCTTTAAGGGATTTTAAGGGTGCGCGTAGCGATCAATGGGACAGGGCGGATCGGCTTGTGTGCAAGCCGGGTCGTTGGGGCTAGAAAAGACATCGAGTTGGTAGCAATCAACTCCACATGTCCACTAGAAACTTTAATCCACCTTTTGCGCTTTGACTCCTTGCACAAGCACGCGCTAGAAATTGAGCAAGTTGATTCGCAACACATCGCCATTGGACATAGCCGGTATGTCCGGATCTTAAGCGATCGCGATCCCTCCAGACTGGATTTTGGTTTGGCGCAGGTCGTGTTGGAATGCACAGGCAAGTTTAATAGTATGGACCTAGCCCAAGCCCACCTCAAAAACCAAGTCCAACAAGTGGTGATCTCAGCCCCAGCTAACAACACCCCAACCTTTGTCTATGGGGTCAATCACACTGCCTACAACAACCAACCCATTATCTCTAATGCCTCTTGCACCACCAACGCCCTAGCCCCGCTCTTAAAGGTGCTGGATGAAAATTTTGGCGTGCAACATGCTTTGATGACAACAATTCACAGCTACACCAACGATCAAAACCTACTAGACTCCAAGCACAAAGACTTGCGCCGGGCGCGCGCAGCTGCCCTTAATATTATCCCCACAAGCACGGGGGTTAATAAAGCCATTGCCCTAGTCTTGCCTCATTTGGCTGGCAAGATCAGCGGGCTAGCCCTAAGAGTGCCCACCCCCGATGTGAGTTTGGTAGATTTGAGCTTTAGTACACGCACGCCCTTGAGCTTAGAAAAAATCCATGCCAGCATGCATGTAGCCTCTCAAGGCTCCTTACAGGGTGTATTGGGCATTGATGAACACCAATGTGTTTCCAGCGATTTTTTAGGATCGCCCCTAAGCTCCATCTACATCCCCGATCAAACCCTTGTGCTAGGCGAGCACCATGCCAAAATCCTAGCATGGTATGATAATGAAGTGGGTTATAGCCACCGCTTAGTGGATATGGCGCAATACATTCACCAACGCAAAGGACAAGCATGCTAGCGGGCATTAAGAAAATGCAAGAGGTCTTGGGGATTCAGGATGTGGCACTCAAGGATAAACGGGTTTTGATCCGCGTAGATTTTAATGTGCCCTTGGATAAGGATTTTAATATCACTGAGGATACGCGCATGCGTGAGAGTATCCCCACGATCAACTATTGTATCGATAATGGGGCTAAGTCGGTCGTGCTGGTCGGGCATTTGGGGCGGCCTGAGCCCAAGATAGATGGCGAAAAGCAGATTCAATTTTCCTTTAGCCACTTGGTCAAACGCCTAGAGAGGCTTTTAAATAAAGAGGTGCTGTTTGCCCATTCGCTTGAGATGGCGCAGAGTTTGCAAGAACAAGATCACCCCATTATTTTGGTAGAGAATTTGCGCTTTTATAAAGGCGAAAAAAGCAATGACCCTTCTTTTTCCCAAAAGCTAGCGAGTTTGTGCGATGTTTATGTCAATGATGCCTTTGGCACAAGCCATCGCAAACACGCCAGCACTTATGGGATTGCCGGCTATGTGTCTGTGAAGGTGGCAGGCTTCTTGCTCAAAAAAGAGATCAATTCCTTTGCGAAGGCTCTAGCCAACCCGCTTAGACCGGTGCTCTTGATTGTGGGTGGGGCTAAGGTGAGCTCCAAACTCACACTTTTACGCAATATTTTAGATCGCGTAGATAAGGTCATTATCGGCGGGGCGATGAGCAACACTTTTTTAAAGGCACTGGGTTACAATATGCAAGCCTCCTTAGTGGAAGAAGATTTGATTCAAGAGGCTCTAGAGATTTTACAAAAAGCCAAACAAAAGGGTGTGCATATCTATTTGCCCGTGGATGTGGTGAGCACCCCGCACATGGATCATACCGATCAAGTCCAAATCACCCCTGCTCAAGACATCCCACTAAACCATATTGTCGTAGATATTGGTCCTGCCACCTCTAAGCTCTTTTCATTGGTGATTCAAGGGAGTCAAACCATCATTTGGAACGGTCCATTAGGTGTTTATGAAGTGCCTCTTTTTAGCCGAGGTTCGTTTCAGATCGCCCATAGCATTTCCAACACCTATGCCTATTCGCTGATTGGCGGAGGCGACACCATCGATGTTTTGACCCGTGCGGGCGATAAAGATAGTGTGAGTTTTATCTCCACAGGTGGAGGGGCGAGTTTGGAGCTTTTGGAGGGCAAGATTTTAGTCGCCTTTGAGGTTTTGGATCAAAAACAAAATTGGGCCGATCATGATTAATGTTTTTGCCAAAAACAACCACTTAGTGGAGATTGTGGATTTCCACGGCTTTGAATCCTTCCCTTTGGACGAGCAAAATATCTTGTGGTTTGAGCTCATCAACCCCACTGACACCGAATTACAATGCATCGTCCAAAACTACCACATCAACACCAGTCAAGAAGAGCCCGAGAAAAGCGCAATTGCCAAGTATTGGGAGAATAGCACTTCCATTACCATCAATACCTATTCTGTTTATAAAGACACGCCCCTAGCTTTCCATGCCGAGCCGATGACTTATTTTATTTCAGACAACATTTTATTCACCCTTTACAATGGTAGCCTACCCATCTTCGAAGATGTGCAGAAACGAATCCTAGCCAGCCCTAAAAAATTCCAGGATGGCTTTGATATTCTGTCTAAAATTCTAGAGCTTTATTTTGAAAAGGGTGCGGATTATTTGGAGGAGGTCAATCGCGAAACCAGTGCACTTAGAAAACAAATTGTGCTCGAACCTAATATCTGCACCCATGAGGACACCCTCATCACCCTCTCTTTTTTGCAAGAATTTAACATGGAATTGCGCGACTCGCTCTTTGACAAGCGGCGTATCATCACCACCTTGCTAAAAAGCAACAAGGTTGATAATGAGACCAAAAAGGATTTTAATATTATCTTAAAGGATTTTAGCTCCTTGGTAGATTTCAGCACGGCTAATCTCAACGCCCTAGATAATATCCAAAACCTTTTCACCTCTCAAGTCAATGTGGAACAAAACAAAATCATCAAGCTTTTCACCGTGGCGACTATGGCGATGATGCCCCCGACTTTGATTGGCACAATTTATGGCATGAACTTTGAGGTCATGCCCGAATTGCGTTGGGAATTTGGCTACCCCCTAGCCGTGCTCACCATGATCATCTCAACCATTTTGCCTATTCTTTATTTTAAAAAGAAGGGTTGGCTTTAAAGTGCACTCCACAATAACACCCCAAGAACCCCCACGCCTAACAAAAATACACCCATTAGCCCTTTAGTCTTGCGCTTGATCCCCATTGACAACCCACTAACATAGAGCAGGCACAAGAACACCACAAAGATACCCGCAAAGATCAACAAGGCTTTATTAGCCCGACCCTTATGCACTTGCATGATCACCCCCAAAAAGCTACGCTTGGTGAGCGTGATTTCGCTTTTCTCTCCCTTGGTTACCAAACTGGCTTCATAAGCGGGTGTGCCAATGACCAAAGCCCCTCTGAATTTTCTGGCTTCAATTTTAGAGGGCAAGGCCTGTTTGTCTTTTAAAAAGGCGATCAAAAAATCTAATTCTTGTTGGGTTGCCACCGCTGGCACGCTCCATTTGCTAATCTGGGCTCCGGTATTGGAGTTAAAACCCAAATAATACGCCCCCCCGCTCACCACAAAGAGCAAGACCATTGGTAGGAAAAAGACACTCGCATACGCATGGAAGGCATAGGCTATACCCACAGAGGATTTGCGTTTCATCTAATGATGTGGCTGGCAAATTTAGAAAAATTATCCAAAATTAATCCGCCCTTTCTAAAGCCCAATCCACACGCCTCGTAGGCAAAAAAGACATTGGGTTGGTAATAAAACTCCCCGTCTTTATTGAGCTCGTAATATTCTTGGTAAATGGGTTTGTGGTTGCCATAAACCCCCTCACTTTGCTTTAAAACCTGCCCATTAGCACCTAAAATTGCTACATTTGCCCCCTCTCGACCAAAGGCGACCTTTTTAACCTGTTTTTTATTACTAAGGGGCTCATAGCTTGTTTGTAACAATAAGGGGTGGTTGGGGTAGCGATCCCAAAGTACTTTTAAAAAACGTTTGCTTTGGAAGAGCAGAGTATAAGCCGGGTTTAAAAAGATCGTGTTTTGATTCTCCATCATGGTTTGCATGATGACAGCTAGCTCGGGTTCATCAATGGCAATATTCTCCCAAGGCACAAGCTTAAACAAGTATTCGTAATTCACGCCCCCAAAAAACACGCCCCGATCCTTGTCAAACTGCACCTCATCGATATAGGCAAAGTTGGTTTCAAAACCTGCACTTCTGGCCGCATCTTCTAAAAATTTCGTGGTGCGTTCCTCCTCGCTACTCCCCTTAATGCTAGAAAAGAGAATCTTCCAGCCCTCATACATGTTTTCAAATGCGCTTGTATCCTCATCTAAAGTAACTAAACGCTTAAAATTCTCCGTCAAGGACTCATGGATGTTGTTAAATTGCAAGTCCGCATCGTAGCCATTGTATTTGAGTAACGCCCATTGCACCACTGCGCTTTCATAGAGCATCGTAGGTGTGTCCGCATTAAACTCCAATAATTTAATGGGCTTGCCATCTAACCCCCCCGCCAAATCAAAACGCCCATAAATATGCCAATGCACCTCATTTTCCCAACTCTGTTTGATCAAGGGCACAATGCTATTAGGGATATCCAACTCAAAAAAGCGCCCTTCATCAATAATCACTTGTCCGGTTTCTACAAACATCTCATAAAGCTCATTGCACGCCTCATAGTAGGCATCGGCTTCTTTTTGGCTCACCACCACCAAATCTTGGCTGATATAAGGGCTGTTATCCGTATCTGTGTGCCACTCTAGCCCGATTTCCTCTAGGGCTTGCTGGCTCAAAGGGTCTAAAGTTTTAACTTGCATGAATCCTCCTTAAGAACTTGCACTGGGAGTATGGGGAGCACCACCAGCATGGGGCGTGCTCGATGAAGGTTTAAAAAATCCGCTCTTGCCTGCACTAGATGCGGGTGCGCCCGCTGGGCTTGAGGGGCTTTTAAAAGTATTTTGGCTTCTTTGATAGGCTTGTGGGGAGGTGTAATTTCTCTGGGCATTTTGGTTGTAATTGGGGTTGTTAAAAAGCTTGTTGCCAATATAGCTCCCCAAAATCGCCCCCGCGGCACTGCCCAAGATTGCTGCCCCAATGCCAAGCCCCGATCCCCCGCCCTCACTAGCCGGCTTTGTTAGCTGGCTGGTGCCCTGATCGATCTTAGTTTCCTCGTCCTTAATGAGCTTCTGGATTTCCTCATCACTGAGCATGCGCTCCTTGCCCTGCAGATCCCGCACGACAACCCGTGTTTTGTCACTAGGATATTCTTCTGCGACCTTATAACTTTTGTCTGCTTGCTCTTGCAAGATCACAAATGCCCCCTTTTTTAAGGCGTTGCTGGTGTTACTCTGCTCGCTGGGTTTTTGCTCGTGGCTATTATGATCTGAGCTATTACAGCCCGCCAAAGTTACCACCACCACCGCACTCAACCCTCCCACGATCGCATAATCTGCAATTTTTCTAAATGGCCGTCTCATCATGATCCTTTCTGCAAAACTACATAATAGCATGTTTTGACTAAGCAAGGACACAGCGAGAAATCTAAAAATTCACCACATAATTGGCAAAGATGGCAATCACCCGCCTAAAGCTTAAGTTCATGGTTGGGTTGTCTTTATTGGTAAAATAGGGCGTGTTGATGACAGGAACACGCAACCCCACTTCAAACCCGTTATGCTTACTAAAATTGCCACGCACCCCAAAATTAAAGGCAAATTGCACGAAACTAGGCGAGTAATGCGCCTTACTCCCCAATTTTCTAGCCAGTTGTGCATAAGAATCCGTGGTGTTGCATGTGATTGTCCCCGCACTATCGCTGACCACATAATCCATGGCCGGGCATGCCTTATTGTTCCCCAAAAGCCACGAGGTCCCCCCCAACATCACGCCTCCAAAGACTCCAAAAGAGCGGTCTTTGCCATCAAAAAAGTTAATGAGCGCATCGATGCCCGCACCATAAAATAAATCTGCCATCCCCCCATTGCGGATCGTGTAGCTTGTAGTCGTGCCATCGGCGTTATTTTTGTAACCATATGGGTAGCTATAACGCCCCCCTTGCGCGCTGAACATCACATAGTAGCGCAGACCAAAGCGTTTTTTCTTGCCAAAAAATTGTTTGTAACCTAGCTGGAGATTGCCCCCAAAAAGGCTACCCGATATGGCATCGGTTGTTGCGGTTTGGGCAGAAGGAACAGGGCTGGCAAAAACTTGAGTCTTCCCCTCTGAGCTCATATAAGAATATTGGAAACCTAAAGCAAAATACCCGCTATTGCGTTCCGCACCCAAAGGGTTAGTTAGGCATGCCAGAATACTGAAACCCAATAGAGAATGCTTAAGGTTTTTGGTTATTGTAATCAAAAAAAGCTCCTTAAAAAAGCAAAAATAATAAAAAATGATTAAAAATAACAATAACATAATTCTAATAGACTTTGCCTAATTTGTCAAGGGTGATTAGGGTGTAGCTTATGGATTTTTAAGCATGCCAAATTTTGGGGTGGTAATGAGATTGCCCTTGTTGGACACGCCCGATGATCCGCAGTTTTAAGCGGTGTTTTTGGGCGAGTCGGTAGGCTTTAAGTTTGTGCTTGGGGGCTAGGCATAAGAGCATTTCATACTCTTCGCCACTCAAAAAGGCGCGTTTGTGGGGTGGGTATAGGGGGTTATTGATCTTAAAGGCTAGGCGGTTGGTTTTAGATAAGCGGTTGCACTCGGCAAAGAGTCCATCAGAAATATCCATGCCCACATGCAAGATGGATCGCGCCTCTTGCATAAAACGCGCACAGGCTTTTAATTTGGGGGCGTAAAATTTAGAGTGACTAGAAACTTTCCCCCCTCTTAAGAGCGTGTGCAGAGCTTGATAACTACTGCCTAGCGTGCCAGTATGCATGATCAAATCCCCCTTGCGTGCCCCAACTCGATACAAGGGCTTAGGCGTGTAGGCTAGCAAACTCACACTCAGGCTTAGGGTTTGCCCCACAATAGTATCCCCTCCGATCACACGCACGCCAAATTCCACGCAAGCACGTCCAATTCCCTTGATGAGTGCCCTAATCTCAGCAGGTGTGATCTTTTTGGGCAAAGTTACACCCAGAAGCGCATATTGGGGCACAGCCCCCATACTAATCGCATCAGAGATATTCACCATCAAGGCTTTATAACCCACCTGCTCGCAACCAAACCATTCTCTTTTAAAATGCACGCCCTCGCTAAAGAGATCCAACACCATAACCAAATTTTTAGGCAGGTTAGCTAACACCACGCCATCATCGCCAATTCCTTGCGTGATCGCGCTTTTTTGCAGAGTCTCTAAAAAATAACGCTCAATGTCCAAGTTTAAGCTAATTGCATGCTCATATCCACCCACACCGCTTGGTGGATCAACGCCCCACTGCTGATCGCATCCACCCCGCTTTGCGCATAAGCGCGCACGCTCTCTTGGGTAATGTTTCCGCTAGCCTCTAAAAGCACCAAAGGGTAATGCGCATTTCTAAAGGCAACCACCTCTTTTATCTCTTTGACACTCATATTATCACACATGATAATATCTGCCCCCAATGTCATGATCTCTTGTGCCATCGCCACGCTACTGCATTCAATTTCAATTTTGGCTGTCCATGGAATGCCGGCGCGTGCTTTTTGCATAAAGTCTTTGAGATCGCCAATGTGGGCTAAATGCGTATCTTTAAGCATGAGGGCATCATCTAAGCCCATGCGGTGATTTCTAGCCCCCCCATTACGCACCGAATACTTTTCAAACACCCGCAAAAGGGGGCGAGTCTTGCGGGTATCCAAAAGTTGTATGGGCAAATCTTGAATGAGTTTCATATAGCGTGCGGTTTGGGTGGCAATTCCGCTGGAGTGTTGCAAGATATTTAAGATCACCCGCTCCAATTTTAAGAGTAAGGCAAAATCGCCTCGCAACTCTAAAATCACTTGTTGGGGGCTAAAGGCTTGGGCATCATGAATATGCCAAGTGCCCCTGATCCCCATCCACTCCAAGAGGGCTTGTACATAGAGTTGCCCGGATAACACCCCCGCCCCCTTAGCTAGCACGCATGCTTGCACCTCTAGGGGTGGGGCTAGGCGTTCAAACAAATCCCCCGATCCCAAATCCTCTTGCAAACACGCCTTTAAAAAGTCTAAAATCTGTGTGTCTTTCATGAGAGCTCCAGCATGCGATCTAATGCCACTTTCGCCCACTTGGCAACCTCAGTATCCACTTCGATACGGTTATAAGCGCGGTGGTTTTTATAGGCTTTCAACACCTCAAAGAGATCGCCCAAAGTGGTTTCATTCATGGTCGGGCATTCTGGCAGGGTGCTGGAGAGCACATAGGTATTTTGTGCGCGTAGCCGTTTGACTAAATTAAACTCCGTGCCCACAGCGACCTTTTGTTCTAAGGGCAAGGAACGCACAAATTGGATAATTTGGCTAGTTGAACCCACAAAGTCGGCTAACTCCACTACACTAGGATCGCACTCTGGATGCACCACGACTAAAATATCGGGGTATTTTTCTCTAAAAAAAGCCACATCGCTAGGCTTAAAGAGTTGGTGCACAGCACAAAAGCCATTATAACAGATCACATCGGCTCGTAAAATTTGCTCGGGGCTATCTAGTCCTAAAAGGGCACTTTTGAGATTATGGGCGCGCGCTAAATTCATCCCCAAACAACGATCGGGCAAGAAAAAGATTTTTTGCCCCTTTTTTTGGGCATAATCAAAGATTTTAGAGGCGTTCGCACTGGTGCAAACCAGCCCCCCCATCGCGCCGACTTTGGCTTTTACTCCCGCACTGGAATTAATGTAGGTGATGGGTAAGACATCGTGGATGCCTAATCTTTGGAGCATTTGCATGCTTTGATCAAAATAGCTACTATCAATCATTCTAGCCATCGAACAACAAGCCAACTTGGGCATGATGACCTCTTTTTGGGGGGCTAAAATTTTCACACTCTCGCCCATAAAACCCACCCCGCAAAAGACGATGAGGTTTTGGGGGCTAGCACTCGCCCGTCTAGCCAACTCTAGGCTATCGCCCGTGATCTGGGCTAGTGCGATAATTTCATCTTTTTGGTAAAAATGCGCCACTAAAAGCGCATCTAGATCGCCAAGCAACTTTTGCACGCTTTGGGCTAAATCTTGCATGGTTTAACCTCAATTCAAGGTAGCAATGTTGGTGCCATAGAGCACTTTTTGACCCACTAAGGGTAGGGGCGTGCTGTGTGCTACAAAAAGCACAATGCTAGAACCCATCTCAAAACGCCCTAACTCTGCCCCCTTTTCTAGCACAATGGGCGGATCGTAGTGGTAAATTTGGGGTTTGGGGTGGATTTTGGCGTTGGTTTGGATATTGGGGTCAAAGTTGAGCACAATCTGCCCCACATTGAGCGCCCCTATAGCCACAAAATAGAGCAAAAAGCCCCGATCGTCTTGGGCGATCACCACCACCCGTTCGTTACGCACAAAAACATTAGAATGTTTGTTTAAGGCGCGTTGCCCTACACTCAAAAGCTCCCCGCAAAAGTGGCGCGCCTCTAGGATTTTGAGATTACAAGGGGCGTGGAAGCGGTGGTAATCTTTGGGGGAGAGGTAGAAGTTAAAAAAGTGGTAATGCTCCTCTAGGGGCCGATCTAGTCCTAAGAGTTCATAGACACTATAAGCCATACCTTTAATTTGCAAGGCTTGTTGGTGTTGCACAAGCCCACAAGCGGTGATTATACTATCACTGGGTGCATTTAAGATTTGGGGATTGGTATCTAGGGGTCTGGGGGTTTGCAGGGCACGGGTGAAGAGGGCATTTAGGGTGGTGTAGGACTCTAGGGGTGCAAAGCCGTTTAGATCGATGTTAAACAAACGCACATAAACACGGTTGATCACCTTTTGCACGGGTGTGGGGAAGGCGTGGCGGGCAAACTTGCCAAAGAGCCTTGATAAAGTATTGCTATTTCCCATGTTAAATATCCGCCAGCTTTAAGATAAACTCGATCTGCCCCTTGCTACTACGCAACTCCTTAGCGATTGAATCCACGCTCCAGCCCTCTTTGTACATCTTAATGACCTTTTTTTCATCAATATCATCATTGCTGGGCGTGAAGTGCCCCAATTCTTTGAATTTGTTTTCTAAAACAATAATCTTTTCTTCCAAATAATCCCGTTCTTTGTGGATGCTATCTTGGATTTCTTGGAGATGGTTGTAAAGATTAGACAAACTCGCATTGAGGTTATCATTGACTGCATCTTTCACGCTCGCGCTCATGCTAGAGGCGTTAAACTCGGCTTGTAACTCGCTCTCTTGAATCCACTTGCGGATTTTATAAATTTCTTGGTTGATCGCATCTAGGGCTTTCTCAAGCTGTTTGGTCTTGTTGGCAAACTCTTTATCCTTGATATAACTATAAGCTATCAAGCAAGCAAAAACCAAAACCACCACCCCGCCGATGATCCATATTAACACATCAAAACTTAATTGCATGCGCGCCCTTTAATCCGCTTTTTTTAAACTTTCTAATTCTCTTTTGGCAATGAAACCATCAAAATCTTTCACATCTCTGGGGTGCATGCGTGTGATGTGCAACAAGTGCAAATCAAAAGCCCTTGCTATGAGGGGGATACGTTTGTAGGGCATGTGGGGGAGTTTAAAGCGCATGTAGTAAGTTTGGGAGGGCTCAAAACCAGCCTTAGTCGTGCCCAAAATGCCATGCCCTAAAACCTCCAAAGTGCTTTGGGACTCTAAGGGCAAATAGGCGATCTGTTGCTCGCTCATCATTTGTTCTAGATGGTTGAGTTTGGCATAAATCTCAGAAAGAGCCCTTAAGATCACATCCTCGCGATCCTTGCCATAGAAAACTTCCCAATCGGGGGCTTGGATCGCATCTGAAGAACCCAAACTTTCATATTCGCTTGCATGCACCTCTTGATAGGGCGCGTATTCTATGGGCAATGAGCAAGCCACTAAACGGGTAAAATGTCCATGTTGGTTGCAAAGTTGCTTAAAGTGCCCCAAATCCAAGCCACACACTCCGATCGATGAGGATAAAGATCAAAAACACCACCCCCAAATATCCATTAAACACAAAAAAGGCTTTGGGGATATTTTCAAAATCCTTAAATACCAGCCATTGCTCATAGAGTAAAATCCCCAAATTCACCAACACCCCCACATACGCCACCACTCCCAAATGCGCACTATAAACAAACCCCACCCAGCACAACACCGCCAAAAGATGGCTTAAGCGTGAGAGCCAAAGGGTTTTTTGCGCTCCAAAGATGGCGGGCACAGAGTATAACCCCTCTTGCTTGTCAAATTCCATATCTTGCAAGGAATAGAGCAGATCAAAACCTGCCACCCAAAAGACCACCCCCAAAGCTAGCCACACACTCCACAAGGGCACAGACCCCAAGATTGCCACCACGCCCGCAATAGGGGCTAGCCCCAAACACACACCCAGCACCCAGTGCGCATAATAGCTAAAACGCTTCATGTAAGAATACCCCCCCAAGATCAACAAAAAGAAAAAGGAGAGTTTGAAGGCAAGAGCATTGATGGCATAGCTCACCCCCACAAAAAGCAGAGCATTAGCTACACAAAAAACTAGCTGGGAGAAAATACCCAAGCTCCCATTTACGCTGGGGCGATCCTTGGTGCGTGCATTCTTACGATCAAATTTGCGGTCTACTAGGCGGTTAAAGCCCATCGCAAAATTGCGCGCGCTTAGCAGAGCCAAGCTACACAAAAGCAAGAGCCAAAGCCCCTTTCCAAAACCCACATGTGCTTGTGCCCATGCCACCACGATGGCTATCAAAATGAACATGCCAGAAAAAATGGTGTGCTCAATGGCGACTAACGCACCAAAGAGCTTGAGTTTACCCCACATGCTAGCCTTTCTAAAAATCCCTATTCTAGCATAAAAATCAATAAAGCGCACGCAGGGCTAAGAGAGCAAAGACTCCCAAACCCACCACATAAAGCCCGATATAAGCCCACTTATAACGCATGGCTAACAAAGAGAGACTCACATAGAGCCCCAAGAGCCACTTAGGGGTAAGGTAGTCCAAAGTGGGGATGTGCCACTCTAGGGCTTTAAGCAAGTAAGGATCAAATACGCCCCCCAAGCCTAGAGTATGCAAGATGAGAGTTAGGGGGAAAAAGATCACAAAGACAAAGGCTAATAAGATCGCACTGAGTTGGTAGAGGCTAAAGGGGCTAAAGAAGGCATGCACGATGGGGAGCATGTGGAGGAAAATCGTGCTATTAAACAAGAGTGCATAGAGCCAAACGGGCATTTTGGGCGTGTATTTGATGAAAAGAAAAATATAGAATACCCCGCTCACCGACAAAATGAAGCCGATATGGCGGATTAGGTTTGGGAAGAGGGCTAAACCCACCAGCACCACCAATAACAAAAACGCAAAGCTCAACAATTCCACCCCGCTAAAAAAGAGCACAAACGCCCCCACAGCCATCACAAAAGCGCGCAAAAATGAGGGTTGGAAGTCCAAGAGCACCAAATAAACCCCCATAACAAGCAACACCAGCACGCCCAAATCATAGGTGCGGTTGCGGTGGGGGAAGTGGCGTTGTTGCAAAAAAGTATAGGGGATTTTAAAGAGGGCATAAAAAAAGGCACTGAGGATTCCCAAGTGAAACCCGCTAATGGCGATGATGTGGCTCAAGCCTAGCCCTACGCTCACCTTGCGGGTGCGTGCATCTAAAGAATCGGCTAGAAATAAAGTGTTGTAGAAGTTGCCCATCAGCGGGTTTAGGTGTTGGGCGTTAATAGAGGTGCGTAGTGGGTTTTTATAATCTTTAGAAGGGCTTAGGGCAAGATAAAAGGTGTGGAAATAACAGCTTTTTAAAAATTCCCAAAAGGAACATTTTGCCATCTTGCCATAGACTTGCACAAAAGCATAGGTCAAGTCCTTGATGTCCTCTTTGCTGGTGGTGAAAAAGAGATTGCCATGCTGGTCTTTGAGCTTGAGGACATAATAGGGCTGGGGACCCTTGGCATATTGTAAGATCACTTGAGCATGCATTCTTAGGGGTTTTTTGCCTAAAAATGTTTGGTATTGGGTGTATTTATAGCCCAGTGAAAGGGCAAGGAGAGTGAGCAAGATAAGGCACACCCCCAAGCAATCGCGCTTAGTTTGTAAGAGGGGCTGGACTAAAGAATGTGTTTTCAGCGGTGGTTGATGGGTACAAGGGTCATGGACTCTTTAGAGGCATGTTCGGGCACATCGGCAGGCTCTAACATGCTTGGCGTATTTGTTTCGGGCACGGAGACAAACTCCAACATGTTAGGCATGGTCGTCTCGAGATCATAAGAAGGCTCTGGCTTTGGCATACCCGACATGGTCGTTTCGGGCACATTGGACATGTTGGTGGGTTTTTGATCGCCCTCTTGCTCAATGCGATCTTCAAAACGGGTATAAGCCTTATTAAAGCCCACTTTAATCGTCCCAATGCTCCCATTCCTATTTTTAGCCAAAATGATCTCGGCATCTTCTACTCCATTGTTTCGCCCAAACTCCAACTTACCCTCCTCGCTAAATTGTTTCTCTAGCTTTTTAACTTCCTCAGTTTTGCCCTCTTTGCGCATTTTGGCTAGCAGATCGTTTTGGGCGCGTTTTTTATAGATTGCATCGCGGTATAAAAATAAAACTTGATCGGCATCTTGCTCAATCGCTCCACTCTCTTTGAGATCGGATAGAATAGGGCGTTTATCTTCACGACTTTCCAAGGCGCGGTTGAGCTGGGATAAGGCAACCATGGGAATATCTAGCTCTCTGGCCAAAGTCTTAAGTCCCCTAGAGATTTCGGCAACTTGCTCGTGGCGTTTGAGTTCGCCACGATCCCCGCTCATCAGTTGCAAATAATCCACAATGGCAATGGCAATCTCGGGGTGCTGGTTTTTAAGCTGGCGCAATTTGGAACGTACATGTTGGATGGTCAAAACACTGCTATCATCAATGAACAAGGGCTTTTGGGCGATGTTTTGCGCGCTCCTAGAGAGATTCTCCCAAGCAGGGTCTGTCAAATTCCCCATTTTGAGGTCATGCAGGTGCAAAATAGACAATGAGGAGAGGAGGCGCATCATCAACTGCTCCCCGCTCATCTCCATGCTAAAGATCGCCACGCCTTGGTTGTGGGCTAGGGTGGTTTGGGCGATATTGAGCACAAAGCTTGTTTTACCCATAGAGGGTCTAGCCCCAATGACCACCAAATCCCCCT
This sequence comes from Helicobacter mehlei, assembly GCF_007280785.1. Taxonomy (NCBI): domain Bacteria; kingdom Pseudomonadati; phylum Campylobacterota; class Epsilonproteobacteria; order Campylobacterales; family Helicobacteraceae; genus Helicobacter; species Helicobacter mehlei. The sequence goes on along the minus strand of NZ_VKGC01000006.1, from coordinate 25,603 downwards.
TTTGAAACCCCCCCGTGTATTCGTTGAGCTGGTGGAAACCCGTATCCAAACCCGTAACTTTGTTGTTGCCCCGTAGTTTGGCTTCTTCAATCATCTTCAGGGTGTTATAAACAATCTCTGTAACGGGTCTAAAACTCTTCTTGGCATCCTGCATGGAGATTTGATAAAGGGCGCGCTCCACCTCATCTAAGATCATGGAACTTGGCTTGTCTTGGGAACATTGCTCTCTAATCTCAATGCTGAGTTGCAACAAGCGTCTGTGGATTGCGGCTTCTTGAATGGCGCGGATATAAGCCTCTAGGTTGGCAATGGGAGAAGTTGCTATGATTTGGGCTAACGCCTCCCGATGCGTTTGGTGGTTGGCGTGTTTGAGCAACTCTTTATCTAAAAAAGACGCATCAACGGGCTTTTTGGCGTCATAAAGCGTGCCACAGAGGTTAAAAAGAAGGCGGTGGCTGGGATAAAAAAAGTCATCGGGCTTGAGTATCGAGGCAAAATCTTCGTATTTATTGCCCTCCAAAAGAGCTGAAAACACCGCCCTTTCCATCATGATTAAATTCTCTTGGGAAGTGTTTGTGTAGGTCATTAGGCTAACTCTTTTAGGTGCTTGATGAGTTCCAAGGGCGTGAGGGCAAAGGAACAAAAATCTTGAGCCACTAGGGCATGCGCAAGGCTAGCATGGATACTAGCATCCAATAAACTATAACCCTGTGCCAATAGTGCAGCGATCATGCCACTGAGCACATCCCCACTCCCAGCCTTAGCCAACGCGCTACTGCCTAGCGTATTAATGTGGATATGCCCATTGTAGGCGATGAACACATTTGCCCCTTTTAAGAGCAAGACCACATGCGGGTAGGCTTGGCTAAAGGCTAGGGCATAATCCAGTTTAGCCTGCAATAACTCTGGCATGCTCACTTCAAAGCCCACCATGTGCAAGAGGGATAAAAACTCTTTGGGATGGGGGGTGAGCACCAAATCATAGGGCAACTCTAATAAATCCTTTAACAAGGGGCGATAAAACATGTCCGCATCGATCACACATGGACCTTGTTGGAGCATTTGCTCCAAGCAACTAGGTACGCTCTGCCCTAAGCCCATGCCAATGGCAAAGGCATTAGCTTGTGGCAACACATCTGAGGCATACATGATTTCTAGGGGCTTGCTATTCTTTAGCGACCCATCGCCCACAATGCTCACCATCCCTGCTCCAAAAGCTAAAGCACTTTGGGCACTGAGTAAGCCCGCTCCACTTTGCTCGCCTACAAACACGCACACATGCCCAAAATACCCCTTATGCGTGTTCTGCTTGACTCGCAGGGGCAGGCATAGATCGCTTTTCTCCAGCAAAAAAAGCGGGCTTTCAATCTCATAGAGTCCACGCCCCACGCCCAAATCCCCCACAACCACCTCGCCCACAAAGTCCTTAGCTACATCGCTAAAAAGAGCCAGCCCCAAAGCCCCCATGCTCACACTCACATCTGCCCTAAAGGCTACAGAATCCACGCACCCCTTAGAGTCTATCCCGCTAGGCACATCACAAGCCAGTTTAAGCCCCTCTAAGGCGTTCATTTGTGTGATGAGTTCTTGATCTTCTGGGCTCAAATCCCCCTTAAAGCCCGACCCAAAGAGGCAATCTACCAACACAGCGCAGGGTTGCAAGCCCAAAACCATTTCCACTTGAGTGGCTAGAGCACGCTGGTATTGGATTTGGCATAGAGTGCTTTTAGGGGTTTTGGGGGCATAGACACGCACGCCATAACCACTCCCCTTGAGCTGGCGCGCCAAAGCATACCCATCGCCCCCATTATCCCCGCCCCCACACACGATCAATACCTCTTGAGGGGCTTTAGCCCGCGCTAAAATCACCTGCTTTAAGGCATTGGCAGCATTTTCCATCAGTAGCTGATCGCTTAAGCCATAGAGCACCTGCGCGCGGTTGTCTAGCTCCCTTTTATCCAGAAAAATTGGTTGCACGCTAGCCCCTATTGCACCTTGCGCTCAAAGTCGCCCTTATCAGTTACAATCTTGATCTCTAGGAGCTGGGAGGGCGCGCATTTGAGTTCATAAGCACTTTCTTGGGAATATTTGAGGCGGTAGTTGAACAAGGGTTGTTTTTTAAACTTATCCTTGAAGTTATCACCTATTTTTTTGGCAATGGCACAAGAGTTCCCGCGGTTGATAATAATATCTTCAATCAACACTGCTTCATTGTTTAAAGAAGTGATACGCATATAAGTGCGTTTGATCATGCTCTCCATCATCTTCCCGCCCACAGGTCGGTAAAAAACATCAAATTTCAAATCGTGGTTGGGTTCAGCCATAAGCAAGCCTGCCCCTAAAAGCCAAAATACGGCATTTTTTAACATGTTAATCCTTTGTGTTGTATAGATTGGCGATCATAACAAACCTAGACAAACTCAAGCTTGTAACTCTTTGTCAATCTCGGTTAGCAAAGCTTGGGTGAAAAAGGAGGTATAGGGTTGCTCTGAGGGCAAATTCTCTTTTAAATGCACCAAAATATTCAAATAATCCTCTTTGAGCAAATGCCCTTTATTGAGCTCGTATTTCAAATAAAGCCAATAGGTGTTGAGCACATCACTTTGGCAATAACTATCAATTTGCTCTAATTGCCCCGCATGGTAGAGCACATGGACTTGATCCCCGCTCACATCATATTTACCCGGCAAGCCACACAACGCACAAACCCCCTTAAGACTAAGCCCCCTTGTACTATCAAATTGCAACAAGCTATCCAATAAATCAGTGTGGAATTTTTCGCTGTAACGTTGGCGGTAATTCTCCCATTTGCTTTTATTGCGTTCTGGGTTATCTTGTTCATAAAATGCATGCGCATCTAAGTTATAGGCTAGGGCTTTGAGCATCAACAAGGGCAGATCAAAGTGCCGCCCGTTAAAAGTAACTAACTTAGGCTGGTGCTTGTTGAAAAATGCTAAAAAATCCGCAATCAAGCCTTTTTCGCTCTTCTCTGCAAGTTGTTTGCCAAAATTGCCCACCTTTTTAAAATGCCCGTAATCATCGGCGATCACGCTACCAATGGAGATCACTTTGTGCAGATACAAAGGTAAAAAGGCTGTCCCGCTTTGCTCCTTTTGCCACTCAAAAGCCTTTTGGCAAATCTCTAAATCATTAGTAGCCCCCATACACATTTGTGGGTAATGCTCTTGAATTAAGGCAACATCGGGTACACTTTCAATATCCAACACGCAGATCATAACCGCCCCTTAAGTTAGCTGTATTAAAATGCCTATTTTAAGATTTTTGCGCTTAAAAAGGACATCTATGGTTGTAACGCGTTTTGCACCCTCGCCCACGGGGCATTTACACATCGGCGGGCTTAGAACAGCACTTTTTAACTACCTTTGGGCTAGAAAAAATGGCGGGAAATTTTATTTGCGCATTGAGGATACTGACTCCAAACGCAACTGCCAAGAAGCCAGCGAGGCGATTTTAAAAGCCTTTGAGTGGGTGGGTTTGGATTTTGATGGGGAGATTGTCTATCAGTCCCAACGCTTAAAAGTTTATCAAGAGCATATCCAACGCTTGCTAGATCAAGGCAAGGCTTATTATTGCTACATGGACAAGCAGGAATTAGAGGCTCTAAGAGAGGCACAAAGGGCTAGAGGGGAGACTCCAAGATATGATCGGCGTTACCGCGATTTTAAGGGCACACCCCCGCATAACCAACCCGTGGTGCGCATTAAAGCCCCTTTAAGCGGTGCTATCTGTTTTGATGATGGGATCAAGGGGGCGGTGGCGGTTCAGGCTAAGGAATTGGATGATTTTATCATTGCGCGTGCGGATGGCACGCCCACTTATAATTTTGTGGTCAGTGTAGATGATGCTTTAATGGGGATTAATGTTGTCATTCGGGGTGATGATCATCTGAGCAACACGCCCAAACAACTGATCTTATATGAGGCATTGGGCTTCACACCCCCCAAATTCTACCATGTACCCATGATCTTTAATGAGTACGGGCATAAACTCAGCAAACGCGATGGAGCAATGGGGGTGATGGATTACAAGGCTTTGGGCTATCTTAAAGAGGCGTTGCTAAATTTCTTAGTGCGCTTAGGTTGGAGTTATGGGGATCAAGAGATCTTTGGCTTGGCTGAGATGACTAACTTATTTAACCCCGATGATCTCAACAGCGCGCCCAGTTGCTTTAGCCTACACAAACTTGATTGGCTCAACACCCATTATATCAAAGAAAGCCCCACAGACCGGCTCAAAACGCTTTTAAAAGATTTTGGTTGCAACCCTTTAGAAAAATTACCCCCCTTCAAGCAAGAAGTGTTGTTGCAAGCACTAAAAGCTAGGTGTGCCACCCTCAAACAAATGGCATTGAGTATCCAAGAGATTTTAACCCCTCCTAGCACCTATGAACTCAATAAACTTAAAAACTTAGAGGGTGCATGCAAAGCCCTAGAACCCTTAACATTCCATCCCGATCTTTTTAGTAGTCCAGAGAGCTTGGAGGATTTTTTACATGCCTTTATGCAAGAACATGGGCTTAAAAGCGCGGCTTTGATGTTGCCCTTGAGATTGGCCTTGCTAGGCAAGGCTGGGGGCATTGGGCTAAAAGATGCTCTCTTTATCCTAGGGGATCAAGAGAGTCAAAAACGATTAAAGGCTTTTTTAGTTGTGGTGGGCGCGGACAAAATCCACTAATTGGCGGGTGTCAATACCAACGGTTACAAATTGTTGGAAAGTGGTGTACCACTTGCCCCCATGCCCATTCAAGCTATGCCCATCGCCCCCGCCCATGAAGTTAAAGAAAGCGTCTGCACGCACGCTTAAGAATTTGTTTTTATAGACATAATAAAGGGCAATGCGCTCGAAGTTGGGGGCATGATACCATGGCAAGCCCGTATAGAGCGCGCGCCCATAGGTGGCATAAAACTTCATTTGGGGCTTGTCAGAGAAGTAGTATTTGTTGTAAAATCCAAAGCCCTTATACTGTACCTCGAAGTCAAATTGCCCTCCAAAACTATTGTACCACTGGCTAGGCCCGCAACGATTGCCCGAGCGCACGCAGTAATGCTCTTGCTCACTCATTGTGCCAAAAGCAACAGAGAGTTTGTCTAAAAAGGGAGCAAGCCGTTTTAAATCGCTTTTGATGTAGCCATAGTAGTAAATGCGATCGAGCACCGTGGGGTTAGAATAAACACCGGGTTTGCCAGCCTCGGGTTGCCCGGCGGCATAGGGGTAACCATTGGGCCATAGTGGGTCTTGTCCGCGCATGGCTGGATCGGGGTTGCCCCCAAAGGGATAAGGATCACCCATGCTATAAGAGCTGGTGTTGTGGAATGCCACAATGCGCCCCCCAAAGCCCAAATAACCTTTTAAAAACGACCATTCACTCGCCCCAAAGTAGAGCATTTGGTTCATGTTGTAATGGTTGGCGGCATATTTCTTGCCACCAATGTTATTCCAGTTGCGCCCCCCATACCAGTCAATGATGAACTCCGCCCAGCCATTCCACCAGCGGTTAGGGTTGTAGGCGGGTTTATATTGGAACATCGCCCCCCTAACGGTCGGGTCTTTAAACCAAAAGAGCTTTTTAAAGGCGGCTAAGGGGTAGGATGCCATCGTGTAAGTTCTGGGGATGATGCCCACATATGCTCTAAAGTCCTTGCCCACCGCACTATAATACATCGTAACCCCCCAAGAGTAGGGGAAATAACTATAATGGGTGTGCAGATTTTGGATAAACCACCCCCCAAACATGATAGATTGGTGCTTGTCAAATTGAATCCCAATCTCGGGCATGATTCGGTTTTTCATATTAACAAGACTATTCCAATAAGGGTTGTCCTTGCCCGCCAAGTTGTAGGTGAAGCTCATAAACTTGAGATCGTAAGCAAAGCTAGCCGCTTGCAAACCCGTACTTAAAAACCCACAAAGAGCCACGCTACATGGCAACACTCTTTTTAATATCTTAAAACTTTTCATCACACGCCTTGAAAATGGAATTACAAACGAAATCATATATGCCATTTAATAAAATAAATCTTAAGATAATGTATCATGCCTTCTTATTCTATTTAGTAATCTTTTAGACTAATTGTTTCATAACTGCCTAGTTTTAGTTGCGCTACTTAAACAAACACCAATCCAGCCACTCTTCTTGCAAGATACCCTTTTGATGAGCTCTTGGCGTTTCATCGCCAATGCCATATTATTAGCAAATTACAACTCTTTTAAACGCATTTGCATCAGCTCTGTTTGCTCCTCTTACAATATCTTTGACGCATTGTCTAGCAACAAACTCTCTAAGTGCATTTGGGCTTCAAATCCATTTCTTTGAAGCTCTGAATTGGGTCTCTTGGGCTAGCCGTCTTTGCAAAACGCTTTAAAAAGTCTTGCTCTATTTCCCTGAAAAATAACGCCTTCAAGTGCTTTTCAATGGCGGGGTAAAGAGATCGTGTTGCTCTTTTAAAAACCTAAGTCAAGCCGTTCCACTTGGGCTTTCATTAGAGATAAAAGCGATTTGTTGCCCAGTCCCTAGTCTCTCGATCTGGCTTTAAAGTCCCCTGCTCTAGCTTCTCTTGCCCCTTGCCTAAAATGCCCTGTATTTGGGTTTGAAAAGTGGTTAAAAGGCTTGTTCTTGGGTTTGCCAGTGTTGCACCACTTGGGTTTTTAATCTCCCCTAAAGTCCCTCTAACTCTATGAGGGCTTAAAATATCCTCTAGGTTTAGCTTGGCAATAATAGCCTCTTTGAGGTTATCTTGTACCTCTTGTGCGATCTGCTAGCATCTAACTTCTTATTTTCCTGTGCGCGCCTTTTGGCTGATTTGGGGGGCATTAAAGTTTGGATTTGCTGGCTGACTAGATTCTCTAAACACGCTTATATATCTATGTTGAATGGGGGGTGATCTAAGCTCTCTTGAATGGCCTTCTTGAATTGTGTCTCTAATTGCTGGGCTTTGCTAGCAAACTGGGTTTCATTTTGCTTTTTAAACGTGGTTTAGGCTAATTCTAAATGCCAATGCCCTCTTGCTTGACTCTCTCATTTGCCCTAACATCTTAGCATTTGCCTAGAGAGAGGACAAGGACTAAACCCGAAGGGTTTATATGATATAGAGGGCGAAAGCCCTATCTTAGAGTGCCGAAGGGTTTAATGCGCAAACGCAACGCATTTGCAAAATGCTTTAACGTTGGTTGATAATAAAGCGTTAATGCGCCTCCCTAAGCCAAAATGCGTTAAAATGGGGGCGTCACATAGTAGTTTGCTTCCCTTTTGCGCTATGGGGTAATGCGCTTTTAGCGTGGGCTGGAGAGAGGGGTAACTCTCCAAAGGAGAGCAAACTATGAAATTAATCGTAGTGTTAGCGGTTTTGATGGTTATATCAAAACCCGTTTAAACCCCCTTTTTAGGGGCAACGTCCGCTAGTGCCATTGACCACAATTCCCCTTAAATTTTCTTTAATACTCCAAATAGTGCGCTGATGGGTATTTTTGGCAGTGGTTGCCTTGGGGCTTGTTAGGCTGGTATGTCTTGTGTGGGTGCTTGCCTCTCTATGGCCTGTACTTGGCTGATCTCCTCGCTAGTCGTGTGGGTTTGCACCAATGCGCTTATTGGGAGTATTTCTATGCTTTAGCTTGAAGCTGTGGGAAGTATGTTACAATGTGCCCAATCTATCAAAAGGTATTGTATGCAATCTTTAGCCTTAAGCCCCCAGGATTTGCCCACACTCCAAAACATGGCAACCACTTTGCGTTTTTTGTGTGCGGACATGGTGCAACAAGCCAATAGCGGGCATCCGGGTGTGGCGATGGGGTTAGCCGATGTGGCGGTGGTGCTAGGCTTGCATTTGAAAATCAACCCTAAAAACCCGGCATGGCTTAATCGCGATCGCCTCGTATTTAGTGGTGGGCATGCCAGTGCTCTAGCCTATGCGCTCTTGCATTTGTGGGGATTTAATATCAGTTTGGAGGATTTAAAGGCCTTTAGACAACTGGGCTCTAAAACCCCCGGGCATTTAGAATACAAGCACACAGAGGGCATTGAGATCACCACCGGTCCGCTAGGACAGGGGTTTGCTAACGCTGTGGGCTTTAGTCTAGCTAGCAAGTTGGCTCAGGAGATGTTGGGCACAGAGATCATCAATCACAAGGTCTATTGTCTGTGTGGGGATGGGGATTTGCAAGAGGGCTTGAGCTATGAGAGCGCATCTTTAGCCGGGCATTTGGAGCTTAAAAATCTCATTGTGATCTATGATAGCAACGCCATCACCATTGAGGGGGATACCCATCTAGCCTTTAGCGAAGATGTAGAGTTGCGCTTTAGGGCGCAGAATTGGGAGGTTCTTAGCTGTGATGGGCATGATTTTTTAGATATCGATCGGGCTTTAAGGAGTGCTAAACAAAGCTTAAAACCCACGCTCGTCATCGCTAAAACCACCATCGGGAAAGGGGCTTTGGGCTTGGAGGGGAGCTCTAAGGTGCATGGCGCGCCTTTGGGCCTGGAGGTGCTAGAAAACTCTAAGCGTGCTTTAAACTGGGAACACCCCCCTTTTTATATCCCCAAGAGTGCCGCCCTGCATTTTCACATGGAAAAAAACGAGGTGTGGGAGCGTTTGTGGGAGCAAAAGCTCACCCCAAGCATCCAAGAGCAGATCGCTCACTTGCAAGCCAAAGATTTTAGCCAAGTGGCTTACCCCACTTTTGAGGTCGGGCAACAAATTGCCACACGGGTGAGCAATGGCAAAATCTTAAATGCGATCAGTCGGGCTTACAAAGGTTTTTTAGGCGGGAGTGCGGATTTAGCCCCCTCTAACAACACGACTCTACACGGACTAAAAGATTTTAACCCCACCCATGCGGGGCGCAATCTGCATTTTGGAATCAGAGAGCATGCCATGGGGGCGATTTGTAATGGGATTGCCAATTATGGCTTGTTTGTGCCCTTTTGTGCGACTTTTTTTGTCTTCAGCGATTATTTATGCGCTAGTTTGCGCTTGAGCGCGCTGATGGGCAACCAAGTTTTTTATATTTTCACCCATGATAGTATCGGGGTGGGCGAGGATGGCCCGACCCACCAGCCCATCGAACACTTGAGCCACCTAAGAGCCCTGCCTAATTTCTATGTCTTTAGACCCATGGATGCCCATGAAAATGTCCTTTGTTGGCAGGTGGCTTTGGGGCTTAAAAAGAGCTGTGCTTTTGTGCTGAGTCGCCAAAACCTTGAGGTCTTGCCCATAGGCGATCTAACCAAAGTGCAAAGGGGGGGGTATGTGCTTTATCAAAGCCCCCAGCCTGTGCAGATCACCTTAGTTAGTAGTGGGAGCGAGGTGCAAGCGTGCTTGCAGGCGGCTTCTTTGTTAGAGGCACAAGATATCGGCGTGCAAGTGGTGAGCGTGCCTTGCTTTGATTTGCTCTTAGAGCAGGACCGCACGTATTTAGACGGGCTATTTGTGGGCAAGGTGTTAGCCATTGAGGCTAGCCGTGGGTTGGAGTGGTTTAGATTTGCGCATGCGCTTGTGAATATGGAGAGTTTTGGCAGGTCCGCCCCGGGCTCTGCGCTATTTAGACATTTTGGTTTTAGCTCTGAAACTATCGCCCAAAAAGCGCAAAGTTTGCTGGAAAGTTAGCCATGTCTGCTGGAAATATTCTCTATGTCTTTAGTAGTCGCCGTGCGTGCAATGCATTTTGTGCCCAACAAGAGGATGGGTTTTTGCCCACTGTTTGGAGCGTGTCAGAGTTTTATAGCCAAGTGAGCTATGTGCCCCATTTGCAAAAAATCCCAGAGGGCGTGCGCCAAGTGCTCTTAATGGGCGCGATCCAAGAGGTGCAAGAGGAGGGTGTTTTAGAGGGGTCAGAAAACTTAATTGTTTTTGAAAAGACCTTTTTGGGGTATTTGGATGGGAGTGCTTTTGTGGCGCATTTTTTTAGCGAATTAGCTAAGTTTGATCTAGACATTGCCCAAATCCCTAGTCAAGACACCTACGGGGATTACGCCTACCATCTAGAGATTTTGCAACGCATTTATGATCGCTACACCCAAGCCCTGCAAACATGGGGTTTTTACGACCCGCTATTGGCACTTAAACCTATCTTGCTCCCCAGCGTGCTCCAAAAATTTAACCACATTGAGTTTTACATGGAGGGCTTTTTAAATGCATGCGAAAAGGAAATGCTGTTTAAAATCAATGAGATAGTGCCCGTGATCTTGCACACCGCTTGCGATCGCTACAACAAGGATTTTTTAGATTTTCTGCACCTAGAATTGCAAGTCGATCACACCTACGCGCTAGATTTACGCGCCCTTGTGGGCGGGCAGAATCCTATTTTGCACAGCACATACACTCCCTTTGAAAAAGATAAAATCAACATTTGGGGCTTTAATGAGCGCATGGAACAAATTGGCTTAGCTTTAGCCCGTGTGCAAGAGTGGCTCAAAAAAGGCTTAGAGCCCAGCAAATTAGCCATCATCACGCCCAGTCCTGAGATGAATGCATGGCTCAAACTCTTAGATATTAAGGGCAATTTGAATTTTGCTCGTGGGAAAGAGGCATGCGCGATCTTTGAGCCCTATTTAAAAGCCCTCGAAAACTTTGCACCAGACCCACACAACCCCAAGCCCCCCTTAGAGCAACTCCAGCAAGCATGCCAACAATGTTTGCAAATCTACCACACCATCCCGCCTAAACTCCAAAGTTTTAATGAGGAGTTTAGGTGCACCTATGCCCCCATCCAAGCTAGCCTGAAGGGCTATGGGTTTAAAGACTTGTTAGAACTTTACATGCGTGCCCTCAAGGATTTACGCATTGATGATGTGGGCGGGGGGAAGGTCAAGGTACTTGATGTGTTAGAAACTAGGGGCTTGCGCTTTGAACATGTGGTGTTACTGGATTTTAACGATCACCTCGTGCCCCACATCAAGGATCACGACCTCTTTTTAAACACCCCCACCCGCCAACGCCTCAAAATCCCCACCTTGCAAGATAAATTGAATCTCAAAAAGCACTATTACTACCAGCTTTTGCAAAACAGCACCCAAGTAGACATTGCCTACAGCCAAGCCAACAATGGCACTTACTCCAAGATGATCTTAGAGCTCCAATTACTCGATTGCCATAAAAACAAAAACAGCCCACCCCCCTTTAAACTCTTCCCCAACCCCCGCACACTCAATTACCAAGAGGAAAAAATCACCACAACCATCCCTGCTGGTTTTACATGGAGTGCGACTAAGCTTAACGATTGGAGTGCCTGCAAACGCCGTTTCTACTTTAAATATATCAAAAATTATGCGCCCACGCCCACAGAGGGTTTCAACATGGGGACATTCTTCCATGAGATTTTATACCAGCACTACAGCACCCACCCCGCAACCCCCATCACCAAAGCGCACATGCAAAACTACCTCCAACAACGCCTAGAAAATCTAAGCCCATTAGAACATTTAAATGTTAAGTTGGGTTTGGAGAAAATGGGGGCGTTTTTTGCTGAGGAGCAAAAAAGGTTAGCTAGTGGCAAGGTGTTGGCGTGTGAAAAAAAATTCTCTTTCTCTTGGCATGGGGTTTTAATTAATGGGCGCATTGATCGCATCGATCAAGGCGTAGATGGGTCGTATGCCATCTTGGATTACAAGTTTAAATCCAAAGTGAGCGTGGATAAGGACCTAGACAGCCCCAAGGGCTTAGATTACCAGTTGCTAATTTACCAACTTGCCGCCCCTTCTCTGGGGCTAGAGGGTCAGATCCAAACCGCATTTTACGATCTCAGGGCAGGCAAACTTGTGCCAGAAACCCCCGAAATATTGCAGGGCAAACAAGAACGCTTAGAAGCCTTATTGGGGGATTTGGATCGTGAAGTGGATTTTGAAAAAACCCCCTTTAGACAGAATTGCCAATTTTGCCCCTATACTGATATGTGTGGCATAGAATGAGGAGGGGGCATTAAAATAGGGTTTGGGCTTTTTTATGCCCTCTTATTTGTTCTATTCTTAACCACTTGGTTTGGGGGTGGCGGGCTGGTGGGGACTATAGGTCAAGAGGTGGCACGCTTTAACACCCATTACTTTGGTTATGTGGGCTATCTCAATGTCTTTTATCTGTATTATATAGTAACTCTAGCACGCCGCGCTACTCTTAAAGCCTTAGAACACTTGCTGGCCAGCTTGATCGCCTTTTTGACTCTCTTATTCATCCAGGCTTTGGTGTTCCAAAAAGGTATGGTGGGTGTGATCTTGACGGGGGCGTTAAAAGTCTATATTGGGTCTTTGGGGGTGTGGGTGTGTATTTTATGCATGGGGATATGGGCGTGGGCTACTTTGATGCCTAGCACCTACCAAACCTCCAAAACATGGCTTTATCAGTTTGGTTTGCAAGCCCCCTCTAGACTCAAAAAAGGTCTCAAACTCTTAAACAATGCGCTAAAAAACTTCTTTGAGCCCAAGCCTAGCCCCTTAAAATCTTGGCAAGCCCAAAATCCCCCCCAAACACAACCCCCAACCCCCAAAGAGCCCCAAGAGGAGCCCCCCAGTTCCCCCCTAAAAATCAAGGTGAGCTATTACAGCCAAGAAAACCAAGACCTTTGCACCCAACAAGTCCAATTAGTCAGCCCTTCTAAATCTACTTCTGACCCGGCTAAACCCACCCCCCCCAACTCAGCTTATATGGATTTGGTGCAACAAAGACGCGCCCTAGAAGATCCAATAGAAACAACCCCGATCACACCCCTTAAGTCCCATAGAATTGAAAATCACACCCTGCCTAGCACGGATTTACTCAACCCCATCCCAGAGATGCCCCTAGCCCTAGATTTGCCTCAAATGGAGCAAAAGAGCCAGCAATTACTAGACAAATTGCGCATGTTTAAAATTGAAGGGGTGTTGGTGAGCACCCATGTAGGACCCGTTGTGAGCACTTTTGAGTTACGCCCCGCCCCGCATATCAAGGTGAGCAAAATCCTAGCTCTAGCTGATGATTTGGCAATGGCACTCTGTGCCCCTTCTATTCGGATTCAAGCCCCGATCAAGGGTAAAGATGTGATGGGCATTGAGATTGCCAACCCCACACCCACGCCTATTTGCTTAAAAGAAATCCTAGAGAGTGAAGCTTTCAGACAAGCCCCACCCTTAGCACTGGCTTTGGGTAAAGATGTGGTGGGTCAGCCCTATGTGAGTGATCTTAAGAGTCTCCCCCATTTGCTTATTGCTGGCACCACCGGCAGTGGCAAGAGTGTTGGCATGCACGCGATGATTTTATCCTTGCTCTTTAAAAACACTCCCGATCAGCTCCAATTAATCATCATTGACCCCAAGCGCGTAGAATTTAGCCTTTATGCGGATATCCCCCATTTGAGAGCCCCGATCATCACCACGCCCCAAGAAGCCATAGAAGCCCTAGAAAATGCCGTGTGTGAAATGGAGTGCCGCTACACCCTGCTAAACCAGCAACGGGTTAAAAATATCGAGAGTTACCACGCCAAAGCGCAGGCAGAGAGCATGCCTTTTTTGGTGATCATGATCGATGAACTAGCCGATTTAATGGTGGTGGGTGGCAAAGATGTAGAAACCCCGATCATGCGGATCGCCCAAATGGGACGTGCCAGCGGGATTCATTTGATCATTGCTACCCAACGCCCCAGCGTGGATGTGCTCACAGGTGTTATCAAAACAAACTTACCTTGCAAGATCAGCTTTAAAGTGGGCTCTAAGGTGGATTCGCGTGTAATCTTAGATACTGAGGGGGCGCAAAGTCTGCTAGGCAAGGGCGATATGCTCTTCACCCCACCGGGAAGTAATGCATTATTAAGACTACACGCCCCTTATGTGACCGAAGAAGAGGTTGAACGGGTGGTGCATTGGATTTGCCACAATAAAGATGTTAGCGGTGTTGAGCCGTCTTAGCTCTGCAAGAAATCTTAGAAAATTTTATAAATCTCTATTATCTTCCAATCCCTCTTAGATGCCTTCCCGCATATTTACCACAGTCTATATACCCCGATCGCACTTCTTTGCTGGAATGATTTCCGGGACGCGAACATCTGCACATGGCTTTAAAAAAGCTCCGTGGCTGGAGTTAAAACATCCCCCTATGTCCTCTCTTTGGGGAGTTCTTTTAGCCCCCAAGAGAATTTTTCTTTGAGGACCTTAAAATAGTTGCGATTCAAAGGTTGGAGCAAGGTGGCTTGGCGTGTAGATGCCTGCACCTCTAGGACTTGGTGAGCCCTTAGGGTGTGGTGGCTCTGCCCATCGAGCACCACCACACAAGATTTTTGCGCCACAATCTCTAAGCGTGCGTGTGCCCCCAAAATCAAGGGGCGTTCATTTAAAGAGTGGGGGGCAATGGGGGTGATTAAGATATTTTGGCACAAAGGGTGAACTACACTCCCGCCCACGCTGATATTATACGCTGTGGAGCCTAGAGGCGTGGCGATAATCAAACCATCCACTTGATAGACATTGGCTAGAGTCTGATCAATAAATAATTGCAATTCTAAAATGCCATAAAAGTCTTTTTTAGCCACCACAATATCATTAGCACAGAGGAAGGTATGGGGTTGTTTGCCCATGTAAGCCTCTAGCATCAAATGTTGGTGCAAGTTATAACGCCCTTCTTTAAGGGCTTTTAAAAACTCTAAAGTGCCCTCCAAATTGGTCGCGCTCAAAAATCCCAGACGGCCCACATGGATTCCAAAACAAGCCGCTGCACTGCTATGGCGCAAAGCCCCCAAGATTGTGCCATCACCCCCCAAGCACAGCAAAGCTTCATGGGGGCTAGATTTTGGCGGAATCAAAAAGTCATAATCCATCTGTGCCTCTTGCAAGGCAACTTGGAGGACTTCCAAGTGCTTAGGAGCGAGATCGGGTTTGAGGAGGACATGTACACGTTTAATGGGAGGGAGTTTCATGCTGATTAAAAAACCTAATGATTACAAATAAAAAAGCCCCGAGAGGAACCTCTCAGGGCTAAAAAGGAGGGGGACTTGAATAATACCCTATGAATGCTTAATTTTATCTTAAAAGGCATAGCGCATCCCCACGTTCCCGGTAATATTAATATCTTTGTAATCCAACCCAAAACGCGCCCCAATGCCCGCATTGATATAAAAGGATCGCCACAAACGCACCTCTCCCCCAGTTGTCAAGCTCATAAAAGTGTTGTAAAGCCCCCCATTGCGGTAGCTCAAGGTATCATTGCCAATGAAGCGCACTTGCTTATCGCCCATAGAATTGACAAATAAATCCCGCCCAATGCCCGCAATCACATAGTAATAAGAGTTCTTTTTGAAATAATGGCGACTCTCTAGGGCAAGATTGAGGGTGAGTACGGACTTATTGGCCGGATCGGCATTGGCTTTAAACTGGTTATAAAGAGGGTTGTTCATCGAGCCTTGCAAACGGGATAACCCGATGTAGTAGTAAGTGAGTCCGATTTGGGGCTTTAAAATGACTCGTTTTTCTTTGAAAAAGAAGTCATAGCCGTAATTGGCACCGATGTTGGTCGTCCATGTATTGTAATCGTATTTTTGATTCACGACCGATAAAATGGGGTTGATCGCATTGATAGTTGCTTTGTTATAGCCCCAAGTCTCATTGATGCTCCCGGTTAATTCATGTCTGCCCTTTAAAAAAGCACGGCTATAAAACCCAAGATTGACATTATTAGAACTAGCGTTGCTGATATTGCCATAAAAACCGCTGTAGCCATAGGCGGCATACCCGCCCACAATCACACCCTTAATGAAGCGGTCGTAGCCGATATTGATTCCATAGAGCGTGCCCGTGCCCCCAGCCACAAAGCTAGCCCCGCCCACGCCGGTAACCCAAAAGTTATTTTTTAAGCGATCCCTTTGGGAATAAGCCGTGATAATATCCATCGCATTGGGTACGGCACTGGCAAACTTTTTACCCTTGAGGGATTGCAAAAAGTCATGGAAGGAGACCGCCGGCTCAGCACTGAAACTAGAGAGTTTGGCTAGACGGCTCATCTGCTTGGTGTGGGAGCTAATTTGCAAGAGATCGGAGGCATTAGCCTTAAGTGTGGGGCTAGCAATTAAATCGATACTATTGGCAATATCCTTAGCCATTTTTACCATGTCTTGCAAGGAGTGTTGCTCGAGGTAATAGGGCGCAAAGAGGGGTGTATTCTTAGTTTGAATCAAGAGCTTGTTAAACCAGCCCATCACATCAGGTCCCCCGGCTTGTTCAATGGCGCGCACGCTGGCTTCCCCTTGGATTTGGCTGATGTATTGTTTGATCGTGGGCACTTCAATATTGAGTGGCTGATTGACCCCCACTTGGATTTTATTATAAGCAATCGAGGCACTCACGCTTTGGTTATTGCCATTTTGGTAGGTAACCAACAAACCGCGATCGCTGATATTGACCGCTTGCCCGTTGTAGGTTAAGCCCGTGCCCTGTGCATTGAGCTGGAAATTAGTCCCATTGATTTTCAAACTGGTATAAAGATTGAGGTAATCTTGCCAGTTATTGGGGTTAAAGGTTGTGGGGTTGTAATGAATCCAGCTATTAGATTGCATGAGAGTATAAGCACCGCTGATGGGCGCGGTGGCACCTTGTGGGGCTTGGACGCTGAAACTCAAGGGCGTTTGGGTGTTTAAACTAAAATTGATGAGCCCATTAGCTTGGATCAAGGGTTGGCTAGGGGCAAGAGAAGAATCCACGCTCAAACTGACCGTACCCGCACTATTAAACCCCCCCCCAATTTGCAAGCCATCTGCTGTTGGTGTCTGTGTTGCTTGTGTGTTGGGGGCTGGTAGTTTGGTGATGTTGAGATCAAGGGTTGCCCCACTTTGCAAATTGAGATTTTGGGCGACATTGAGCACGCTATTAGAGGTGCTGGTGAGTGCCTTTGTGATGGTTAAGTTATTGGCTTGCAAGGTGCTATTTTGGGTGAGATTGAGCGTAGCTAACTCTGTTTGGTTGGTTACACTGGAGAGATTGACCGCCCCATCGGCATTGATTGTGCCCAAATAGCCAAAATTATTCGCGCTCACACTCAAACTCTCGTATTGGTTGAGCGCGATCGTGCCCTTTTGGACGGCCAGATTGTTGAATTGGGCGTTGATAGTGAGCCCATTGGTGGCGTTTAGGGTGGTTAAGTTAATGTTAGAAACATCGTTAGAAAAGAGATTGAGCGTGCCTTGATAGTTGGTAAAATCAATGCTATTATTACCCACAAAATAAAGAGATTTGCCCGCAACAAAGCTCAAATCTCCCCCGGTGGCGTTGCTAAAAGTGCTGTTATTCACAAAGACATTATCATTAGCTAAAAAGCTAAAATAACCCTTCTCCCAAAGCGTGCTAAGACCCTTAGGGGCCAATAAAGACCCCACGCCTGCTTTTTTAAGGGCTTCTTGCAAATTAGGGGGTAAGATGCTTCCCAAGCCCTTTTGCCAAACACCCCCCAAACCGCCATCTTTGATAATGCCATTGATCACATTGCTAACCATGGTGTTATCCTGCAAGGCTTTTATAGTGTCTGGTCCTAAGATGTCGCTTAGAATTTTCATCCCGACATTTTGTGCCATGTTGGTGAGGGCTTTGGGGGGGTTGATCGCATCTTGGATCGCCATGTTAAGAATGGTGCCTAAAAGTTGAGGACCCAGCCATGCCACACCCTGATTAACTAAGTTTGTATTCTCAAAGACTATCTTAAAGATTTGCCCAAAAGTGGTGGTGTCTAAGAACTTTTGCAAACTAGCAACACCTTGGGGCGTGTCCCCCATTGCCAAAGCTTGGTTTAAAGTCATGCCCGTTGCCGGAGAGAGTTGCTCCATCAAGGTCCAAAGGGTGTCTTTGGCATAAAACTTGTCAATAAGAGATTGAGCCCCTTTGGTCCCACCTACAATACCAAGCCCGACTTGTGCCGCAATTTTTGCAGCTGTAGGAAGACTATTCAAACCTTTTTGAATCTCATCATTAAGCATGGTGTAGATTTTTGCTTGTTGTGCGCTATCCAAATGGCTAATGAGTCCATTAGAGCCTAGTAAAGAACCCACCGTTTTAGAAGTCATAATATCTTTAATGGCAGTGGCAAAACCGGGTAATTGCAAAATGGGGCCTAAATCACTGGCATTAAAAATCGATCCTAGTGTTTTGCTACTTAAGGATTTGGGCAATAAATCTTGCAAGCCTTGGGGGATCAAGCCATTATTAGAGGCTGTTTGGTAAATGATGTTCCCCAATGCCTGCCCTAGCCCGGGTTGCCCTAAAATTTTATCAATGCCCCCTGTGCCCAAAAGATTAAAGACTTGATCGGTTTGCTCGGCGGTTACATTGGCTTGGTTTAAAACCAAATTGGTTGCGCTATTAAAGCTTACAGACGCGCTCCCACCCGTCTGGGTCGCATTCCCGCTACCAAGGGTCCCGGTGATGTAAATATCTTTGGCGTTGAAATTGGCATCAATATAGCCTAGAGCCCCTGCCGTGGAAGTTAAGAGTTGCCCTAGGTAGGTGTTCCCAAAGGTTTTACAGATAGAGTTTTGGGCGCATATGCCCGCATACCCATTCCCCCCAAACCAAACTTGGCTCGTGTTATTGACCTGCCCGACCTGTGGAGCCCCCACGACCAAAGTCCCATTTTTAAAGGTTTGGTTGATATTGCTTGAAAGAGAACCGATAAAATCCAAAAGCTGTTGTTTTTGCTGGTCTGTCAAGCTAATATTAGAGTTTGAGAGGGCTTGTAAAAGCTTATTAGGATCGCTTAGATCATTGATATTGAAAGATTTTAAGAGTTGCTCTAGGGCCGGGAATAGGCTAGAGGCAATGTCAAAGAGATTAGCCAAAACTTGCTTATTGATCGGGCTATTGTAGATGTAAAGCGGGTCTAGGGGGTGTCCGCTGGTGTTGTAGGTGGTGGGCACTTGGGGAGTAGGATTAGGATTTTGGGCAGTAATAGGGGCTGTGAAAGTCCCTTTGATATTACTATCTAGGAAAAACGTCCCCACCCGATCATCGCTATAATCATAGCTGGTTCCCGTGGTGTTTTGCTTGGATTGTTTGTAATAAAAAAGCTCAGGGGCGATGTTGTAGAGATTGGCTAAGGTGGGGCTAGGGTTAGGATTAGCCGAGATGGTGATCGTGAGATTATTATTTTGCACGCTCTCAGTGATGATCTGGTTGCCATTGAGGGGATTAACAAAGCTCCAGCTATCATTGGCTTGGTTATACAAAGCATCTTGAATAGGCAAACCATAAAGCCCAATGTTTTGATAACCATCCGCCCCACTAAGCCCCACAATACTACCCGCTTTTAAAATATCAAAGGTTTTTGATTTTTTATTTCCAAGATTAGTGAAGATATCAATGTTAGAGAGATTAAGTTTCCCTTTTTGGGCTAAGGTGAAATTATTGGTAACCTTGATCAAGGGAGCCGTGTCAGGGCTCATCGCACCATTGAGGTTTAAAAACCCATTGAGGGTAAAACTGCCCATGCTCAAGCTATTATTGCCATATAAATTCATATTGGTTGTGCCATCACTGCTCACAGCCCCGCTGGCATTAAAGGTGCTATTTTCCACCACCAAGTTACCCGCATTAAAAGTAACATCTTGCAAGCTCAAAGAGCTATTGGAAAGATTGGTGGTGTTCCCCTCAAAGTTGCTCTGCCCTTGTATGCTAGCACTGGCACCATCACTCAGATTCAAGCTAGACTGCGCACCAAAAGTAACCCCGCCCTGAAAAGTGGCTGTTGTCTGTGGTTGCCCATTTTGGGTATTCTGCCCCGTCCCAACCATGTTTAGGCTAGACTGCCCCCCAAAAGTCGCCAAACCCTTAAAGGTCGCTACGCTCCCTTGAGATAAGCTAATGTTTGCATTGCCACTAAGCGTAGTTGTGCCATTAAAAGCCACCTTGCTTTGGTTGGTTTTTTGCCCACCCGTGTTCATCAAGCTCAAAAGCGCATTGCCACTTAGGGTTGTGTTGCCATTAAAAGTGATGCTACTAGCATTGTCCAAATTCAACGCACTATCGCCCGCAAAATCTGCTTGTTGGTTAAAAGTCGCGGTGCTGGAGTTATTTAAGAAAAGCGCGCTATCGCCCTCCAAATTAACAGCAGTATTAAAGGTCGCATGGCTTTGTTGGTTGAGATTAAAGGTCGCATCAGTGCCCTCAAGGCTAGCACCCCCACCATTATTCCCAATGCTTAGCGTGCTCCCAAGCCCCAAGAAGAAACCCCCACCATTTAAGCTGATGCTAGGGGAATTGAGCGTAACTTGGGTATTACTCCCTTGCACGGCACTTTGATTAAAAGTGATCTGCTTAGAGCCGGTAAAACTAAAACTCCCCCAAGTCGCATCAAAGAAATGCGAATTGGTGATCTCCATTGTCTGTGCGCTAAAAGAAGCACGGGAGTGTTGGCTAATTCCTGTTTGTATTCCGGGAAAGGCGGTAGCCACATTGCTATAGGTCAAGCCATCAGCGGTAAGGTCATTTGTGGCATTAAAAGTAACCCCAGCACCCTGTCCGTAGGCAAAATTACCCGTTTTAAAAGTGTTGGTGAGATAAATATTAGGGGCATTAAAGGTGCCGGTGACGTAGCAGGTCGGGCACAACCAAGCAGCTGATCCTTGTCCGGATCCGGTCCCTAAAGAAATAGTCCCCCCATTTGCAACTTGTTGGCGGTTATTCCCAATGACCAAAGTCCCCGTTCCATCAACATTAATTGTAAATGAGGTGTGGTAGGGAATCCCCAAAATGGAGGTCCCCCAAGTTTGGAGCAAGTTACCATTAGGGTTAAAATAGGGAGAAGCTGCATTTTTTTGATTGGGATCGATGTAGGCAATCCCATCACCAATACTAACGCTATGCGCCCCGTCTAAAGGCTGCACATATTGCCAAACATCTTTCACAGCCGTTAAAAGTTGCAATGTAAAAGAATCATTGTTTAAAGTCTCTTGCATTTTGAGGGTCAAGCCACCCACATCAAACCCGACGGTATAAACATCGCCATTTTGGCTTAAAAGTTGCCCTTGCATGCCTTGGTAATTGACAAGTTGCCATAGAGATTTGGCATACTGGCTGTCGTTATAATTGATCTTGCCCTTTAAGAGCGTGTAAGAAGCCCCCGCCTGCAAGGCGTTTTTAATGTTGAACAAGGCATTTTGGCTTAAAGTGATGTTCCCGCCCAGAGTTGCAAAGGGCGAAGCAGGCACGCCATTATTAGTCGTGCCAATGGTGGTGGTGCCTTGAAAAGTCGCCGTGCCATTGGGACTAAAACTATATTGTGAATACCCCTCAAAGGTGGTGTTATCAAAAGTGGCTTTTTGGATATTAAAGTTATTGGTGGGGTTGCCATAGCCGGTGGTGTCAAAGGTGGTATTGGTAAAGGTGGCTTGATTGGCATCAATGTTGATCTGCTTGCTGCTCTCAAATTGGGTGTTGCTGATGGTGAGATTTTGAGCCGATCCATTCCCACCAGCCCCCACAATCTTGACCGCATTGTTGGTCCCCTTGAAAGTGTCATTATTCAAACTAACCGAGCTACCCCCTAGAGCAATAGTCGCCCCACTCCCACTAGTATCCCATGGATCATTAAAAATCGTGTCGCTCACGCTCAAGGCTTGGCTAGCACTCAAGCTAATATTAGTGGCATTACCACTAACAAAATTACTCCCACCAATCGTGATATTGCCACTTTGGAGATTAATGCTCCCCCGCTTTTTCTCTGTAAAAGTGGAATTGATTACTTGGATACTTTTGGGTGTCCAACCCTTTGCAGTGTTATTGTTATTAAAGACATTAAAGTCCATGGTGGTGCCATCACCGCTAAAGATAGAGTTGGTGATTGTCATCTCAGGGGCATTAAAATACCATGCGCCACCCGTGTTATCCACAAAACTGGACTGGCTAATTTCCATGGTTTTATTAGCAGTGAACCAATCTTGAGCACTATAAGCAGTGCCCGCATACACATTAGTGAAATTCAAGCCCTTCATGGTGAAATCATTGTCGGCAGCAAAACCCAAATACCCAGTCCCCCCGCTAAAGTCATTGCCCGTTTTGAAATTATTGGTCATATAGATGTTATAGGATGCAAACTTCCCGTTGATGGCATAAATGACCGCTTGACTTTGACCCAACCAAATTGTCCCCCCGCTGGCAACAGCCTTTTTATCGTTCCCTAAGATCAAAGTCCCATTGCCTTTAATTTGAACATTAAAGCTACCATTAGCAAAGTTATACCATGGAACCGATGCGCTTAGGGTGTTTCCATTGGGATTGATATAGGCGATCCCCCCATCGCCCACATTATAAGTCCCCGTGGTCAAGCCAGATACGGTGCTCCACACATTTTGGGGTGGGGGAACATAGGAGAGCATTTTTAAAGAGATGGAATTACTGCCAAAAATCTCTTGCACGACATATTGCGCCCCATTTTGGTTAAAGACCACTTGGTAGGTGCCAACCCCCGAGCTAGGGTTGTTAACCCCATTGCCCGTGTATAGACTCCCGGTAGCCCCTTGGTAGTGGATGAGTTGCCAAAGATTATTGGCGTAATTTTTGTAATCTATGGTGCTATTCCCGGTCGTGCCCAAAATATTAAAAGTTTGGCCCTTAGTCAAATTGGTATTAATATCAAATACTGCACCCGGGCTAAGCGTAATGGGCACGCTCACGTTAGTAAAGGGAGAGGCTTGATCAAGAGTGGTTGTCCCTTGAAAGTCTAGGCTATTAGCCCCTTGGATTTGCACTTTGTCGTTATTAAAAGTCGCCCCATTAAAAGTGGCTTGCCCTTTGATGCCTAAGGTGATGGCACTATTGCCCCCAAAGGTTGTCCCATTAAAATTAGCACTCTGATTTGATTGGAGTTTAAGCCCCCCATTGCTCGCAGAGATAGTGGCCCCTTGTGCATTAATATCTTGTGCGTTGATGGTGAGTTGCTGATTCCCTGTGTAGTTGAAAGTGCCCTTGAAAGTCGCATTGTTAAGAGTGCCAAACTGCACATTGCCGGTTTGGAAATTGGTGTTATCAAAGCTAATGTCCTTGACACTGCCAAAGTTTAAGGTGCTATTCCCACTGAAGGTGGTCGAACTAATATCCATCTTGGAGGTATCAAAGCTAATCCCTTGACCATTATTAGCACTGATCTGGGCGTTTGAAGTGGTGATACTACTGGCTTTGAGTTGCAAATTAGTATTCTGTCCCGAGCTAAAAGCATTGTTGATAATGATATTTTGGGCGTTAAATTGGTCAGTTTGGCGGCCTGCCCAGTTATTATTAAAATGGACATTGCCTAATTGCAAGTTGGCATTAGGGGTGTTGATATTAAGCGGACCACTATAGGTGTAGCCATTGAAAGTATAAGTGCCCCCCCCATTGCCATTTAAGGTTATAGGGTTATTACAATTAAAATTGGCACAATAATAACCCCCATTGGAGTAAGAGCGGTAAAACTTATTACTTCCACCCCACCAAGTATTGTTAGTGGAGTTGTCATAGATGTATTGCCCAATATTTTGCATGTTGAGAGTCTGATTTCCCGACCTCCAAGATGTTGCGCCAACCTCCCCAACAAGCAACATCCCCAAGATCAAAGCCCCCCCAAAAACACGCCTTCTAAGCGTGGGGCTTGGTGTAGGCGGGCTTAATTTGCAACGCAAAGCCCTAGCCTTAAAACCCGCACGCCGTGCAAGTACACGCCTACATCTAAGGATTAAGCCACCTTGTCTTTTCATGCCTTTCATAATCGTCTATTCTATCATAAAATTTACCCCCCAATCTGTTAGCCACCACTAGAAAAAGACCTTCACCAAGTGGGTTAAGATCAGCGCGCAAAGCCCGCCTAAAATTCCGGCTAGTGCATCATCGCCCACGACTCCTAAGCCCCCCTTGACATCGCGATCGATCTTGCCAATGATAGAGGGCTTGAGAATATCAAAGAGTCTGAAGAAAATAAAGCTAGCGATGATGCCGACCCAACTCCAACCCGCAATCGCCATCGCCATCCACATGCCCACCAATTCATCAATCACAATCTCTTTGTCATCGTGGGTGTTGGTCTGTGCCTCGTAGATGTCAATTTGCTTGATGGCAATCAAGCCGATTAAAATCGCACATAAAAAAAGCGTGTTAGCCGAAACATACAAGATGGGCAAGCCCAGCACAAGAGCGACTGCACTGCCTGCCGTGCCCGGTCCCTTAGATACTTTGCCCGAGAAAAACAGGGTTAAAAAACACTCTCTGCTAAAAAAGCGCAAGAAAATCCTAGCGTTTCAAACTATTGACCGTCTGTAGCATGTTATCTGCCGTTTGGATCGTCTTGGAATTGGCTTCATAGGCGCGCTGGGCGGTGATTAAGTCGGTCATCTCTTCGACTAAACGCACATTGCTAAGCTCTAAAAAGCCTTGGCGTAATTGCCCATAGCCATCGCCATTAGGATTGCCCACAATGGCCGGACCACTAGCGGAGGTTACAGCGAGCAAATTATCCCCCAAAGCGTGCAATCCGGCGGGGTTAATGAAGTTAGCCAAAGTGATTTGGCCTATCACATTCGAGGTGCTGGCATTGCCCTGTGTAACGCTCACCGTGCCATCTACCCCGATGCTAATTTGGGTGGTGTCTTGAGGGAAGGTGATTTGGGGGATGAGCAAATACCCCTCAGTAGTAACCATATTGCCCTGATCGTCGATCTTAAAATTGCCCGCGCGGGTGTAGGCGGTCGAGCCATCGGGCATTTGGATTTGGAAAAAGCCCTTACCGGTAATGGCGATGTCTAGGTTATTTTCGGTCTCTTTGGGGCTACCTTGAGAAAACATCTTGGTAACGCTAGAAGTGCGCACGCCCAAGCCCACTTCGATCCCATTGGGCGATTTGGTGGTGTCTGATGTAGAAGTGCCGGCATATTGGAGGGCTTGGTAAAAGAGGTCGTTAAAATCCGCGCGCTGTTTTTTAAAACCCACGGTATTGACATTGGCAATGTTGTTAGAAGTGGTGTCGATATGGGTTTGTTGCCCTAACATCCCGGTGGTGGCACTATAAAGAGATCGCAACATGGCTAGCCTTTCAGAGAGAGAATAAAAGGACATTATAGCCAAAATTCTTTAACGCCCATCAAAATATAGGATTTTTGAGACAAATCCGTTGAAAATTTTAACATTAACTTAACTCTGTGATGCTTAAAACCCTACCATCTGCGCGCTAAAGCCCACAAGCTTAAAGCTAAGCGGAGAGTTGCCGCACACTCTTAAATATCACTGGGGTTGTGTATAATACCCCAATGTTAATCGCCTACAAACAGAAACTCTACAATACAAACAAAAATAAGCACATCGGCAAACTGCTACGCCTTTATGGACCATTGTATCGCCTTACATAAGAGGCATTATAGACTTTTAAAAAACACTTAAAGCCCTACACCTTGCAAAAACACATCACTAAACTAAAGAAAACAGCACGCTTTGCTTTTTTGAAAACTTTGGGTTCTTAAACCTTGCAAGACATCACAAAAAGAATAGACAAAACCTACAAAAAGTTTTTTAAAAAGCAGGGCAGACTCCCTAGATTTAAAAAGGTAGCTAACTACTTCCTAAAAAGAAAAGGGGCACACGCCGTGAAGTGGTGTGCTCGAATAACCGCATTGCATAGAAAAATTAAAAATC
>NZ_VKGC01000069.1:0-498 GCF_007280785.1 Helicobacter mehlei | reverse complement strand
CTTTAGCCCTTTGCACCACCTCATAAGTGCTCTTATAGGGCAATAGGGTGGTTTGATTGTTAAGCGGGGGTTTGGTAATATGAGGTTGGTTGGGTAAGAGAACATCATCAGCCTTTGGTTGCTCTGACACCGACTTACCCGTAAAGCCCACATCGTCTCCCGTCTGTGGGTTCTCCAACTCTGTAAATCTCTGCTTGCTTCTCCTGTCTTTAAAGCTTGTGAGCACAAATTTATTATCTCCTCTCTTGCCTAAAACGATCATATCAGTAGGTGTTACCAACTCGATTTTATCCTCTATTTCTCGCCAAAATTTAGCCTCTTGTAGTATTCTAGGCAAGTCGTGGATAAACTCTAAAGCTTGTTGCTCCCCGTATTGCTGTGTTCTTCTCTCTAGGATATGCGCTAACCCTTTTTTAGAATCCCCCCACACCAAATCAATATAACCCAAGTCCTCTCTATAAAACGCCCCGGCTACTTGCCCGCGTTTTTCTTTTAAAA
>NZ_VKGC01000068.1:0-518 GCF_007280785.1 Helicobacter mehlei | reverse complement strand
CCTAATGGGAAGGAGGCTTGTGGAAAATGGCAACCTACAAAAACCGCGCTGAGATACGGGCGTATTTTGAGACCCACGGAACCACTTTGAAGGAATTAGCCAAGATTTATGGCGTGTCTTACCGCACCTTGACGCGTTGGCGTGTGGCAGAGAATTGGAAGCCCAAAAGAGCGGTGGAGAAGGTGCAGGTCGAGGTGCTTAAAGATGAATTGACCAACCACGGGGTAGAGACCTTCTTAGGGGCCAAAAAACAAGAGATCAAGCAGAGCATTAAGGAAAATCTGAAGCATATTGAGATAGACCCCATCGTGCTAGAGTGCATCACAGAGACCTCTAGCGACGAGCTTTTGCTAAAGGCTATGAATTTGCACTTTATCAATAAAAACATCTTGCTAGCGGCGATCATTGCTAAGGACGAGCTTTTAAAGATGGTGCGCAACAATTTAGAGAATGCCAAGGGCAATCCAGTTATTATCGCGGCCGCTGAAAAGGTGGCTAGGATGTTCAGCGATTTAAAA
>NZ_VKGC01000067.1:0-557 GCF_007280785.1 Helicobacter mehlei | reverse complement strand
GCCTTCAGCCTAGACTCCCCTTGGTGCAAAAATCCAAATCCCTTTCTAATTGCTCGGTGTAAATCAAGAGGGCTTTAAGGTAGTCCAAAGTGTTTAGACTGCTGGGGGGGCGTGTGGGTTTAATGACCTTGCACTTGGTGGGGATATAAACATCTTTGTAGATCACCCTAGGGGTGCAAGCACACAAGCTAAGCCCTAAAAGGCTGGTCAAAGCCCATTTAAGCGCGCTCATGCAAATAACCCCTCTGCCCCCATAGCGCGCTTTAAATTCTCTTGAGCGATCTTAGCATACTCTTTGGACTTCTCTATCCCGATAAAATCTAACCCCAATTGCACACACGCCACTCCCGTGCTCCCACTCCCACAAAAACAATCCAACACCACACCTCCTTTAGGCACAATCTCTAATAAGTGCTTGAGCACCTCTGTAGGCTTTTGGGTGGCGTGTTGTTTCTTACTGGCGTGTAAGTAGGCTTGGACATAGCCATAGTGGTAATCTGGTTCTCTGCTGGGCAATTCCCCCTTAGTGCCCCATAAAATGAATTCGCATTGTTGTT
>NZ_VKGC01000066.1:0-680 GCF_007280785.1 Helicobacter mehlei | reverse complement strand
GGCGCAGATGGGGGGAAATCAGGGAATGGGGGTGGAGATGGGGAACTTATTAGCCAAACCACGCCCACACGCAAAGCTAGACCCGAAGAGATTACGCAAGAACTCTTAGACAGGGTAAAAGAAACTAACGCCAAAATATGGGTAGGAGACTTAACCAATGCGCAAATCTTGGAGCATTTGGGGTTAGACTCTAACAAAACGCTAAAATTTATCGCGGAGGGGGATGTCCTCAAACATGTAGAAAGCAGACATGGCAAGGATTCTATACACGCCAAAAGAGGGCAACCCCCTATAGAAATTGCAGACATAGCTAACTACCCAAATATGGTTAATGGCGCGGACATCATCCAAATCAAGAAGCACAATAATATTAAGACACTGATAAGCGGAAAGCAGATTAATGGGTATTTTATAGTCGTAGAAACTGTAGGCGTAAAGAATGGGCAACTCATCTTAAAAACGATGTATAAAGAGGGGGGGAAATTAGAAAATAGCCCCGTGTTTAAAGGTGGCGAGAATATACGACTATCTAAAGATAGCGGGGAGTCCATAGTCGCAACAGATGCGAGCCTCCCCTTAGACGCTATCAGTCGCCACCAAGACAACCCTACCACCCCAGAACTTAAGAATCAAGCCCAAACCCTCTACACCCAAGCCCAAGAGCAAGAGGGTGGGTTTAA
>NZ_VKGC01000065.1:0-798 GCF_007280785.1 Helicobacter mehlei | reverse complement strand
ACCGACACCCCTTTATTGTGGCCAAATTCTACCAAGATGAGCAGAATCGCTATTACGGGCTTTTTAGGGATATTAAGCCGATGCAAGATTATATCAACTATGCCGAAAACCGCATGGGCAACATGATGGGCTCCTTTAAGGCGATGTTTGAAGAGGACGGGGTGTTAAACATTGATGAATTCATCGAGCAGATGGGCCTAGACAACGCCATTGTGAAGGTTAGGCCCGGGGCCCTTAAAGAGGGCAAGATTCAATTTATGAACAACCAAGCCGACATCGCCGCTTTAAGCCAAAAGGCCGAGCAAAAAAGGCAACTCATTAAAATTCTAGCGGGCTTGAATGATGAAAGTTTGGGGATGGCGATGAACAGGCAAAGCGGGGTGGCTATTGCCCAAAGAAGAGAGAGCGGGCTAATGGGCTTGCAAAACTTCTTAAAAATTAGCGATGATATGGACAAATTGGTTTTTGAGTTGGCCGTGAGCTTGATGGGGCATTATTTTACTAAAAAGCAGGTTTTTAGGATTGTCGATCCCAAAGTGGGGGATCGCTACTTTTCCATCAATGATGGGCAACACAACCAGATCAAGCCGTGTAAGTTTGACTTGATTTATAAAACCCAATTGAAAACCGAGAGCAAGGACGAGCGTTTTAGCCATTGGAACGAGTTGTTGAAAGTGATTAGCCCCATAAACCCGACTTTAGTCCCCCAACTCTTGCCCCTCATCTTAAAGGATATGGATAGCCCCATTGTGGCCGATGTGGTAGAGGTTTTAGAGCAAGCCCAACAAGCCCAAGCCC
>NZ_VKGC01000064.1:0-814 GCF_007280785.1 Helicobacter mehlei | reverse complement strand
CATAATTCCTAATGTGCAGTGGCTTTTTACCTGTGTTGCTCCCACAAGTAGAGCAGATTTGAGAGCTAGGAAAGTATTGGTCAATCTTTAGCAAAGTTTTGCCTTTCCAACCAGCCTTATATTCTAATAGACTAATGAGCCTAGACCAGCTGGCATTGGCAATGCTCTTAGCTAGTTTGTGGTTTTTGACCAAATTCCTAACTTTCAAGGTTTCTACTGCTATCAAATCGTACTGATTGATCTGGCTACTGATTTTATGCAAGTAGTCCTCTCTGCTATTCCTAATAGTAGCGCGGATTTGTGCCACTTTCTTAACTTGTTTCTTTCTATTACTAGAACCTTTGAGTTTTTTAAACAATCTCCTTTGTGTTTTAGTGAGCTTGGTTTGTAGATTTTGGAAAAACTTTTTATAGGGGTAGAACACGCCATTACTGGCGATGACTAGAGACTCTAAGCCCATATCTAAACCTACAGCTTTTTTGATAGTTACGGGTTTAGGTTCAGGCTTATTGTCCCCATAACTGACAGAGAGGTAGTATTTATCCGCTACACAAGAGATAAACCCCTGTTTGATGACAGAGCCTATAGGCAAATGTCTATGAAACTTGGCTTTAATAGCTTCTTTTGGGTAGTTTTACTTGATTGCTTTCTTGTTTGATTTCTAAGTGTTGCGGGACACAGAAAGATTACTTAGAATGCTTTTTAGATTTGAATCTAGGATAACCTGCTAACTTGGAAAAGAATTTATCAAAAGCTATAGTTAGTTGCCTTAATACCACTTGCAAGCTTTGAGAGTTGCATTCGTTTAGGTAAG
>NZ_VKGC01000063.1:0-840 GCF_007280785.1 Helicobacter mehlei | reverse complement strand
ATTGGACCAACAACAATGACCCCAGCCAGCCTAGAAGGTGGGTGTTGCAGGATTTCAAGGTGGTGGGGGATGAGCCCCCTAAGGACATTTTAAAACCTAACCCCGCCTTTGGAGAGAATTTTAAAGAATTTGCGTTTAAGGGCAAAGAAGCAGTGGCCAAACTCTTGCAAGAGAAACGCGGACAAGTAGCCGGGGCGTTTTATCGGGAGGATTTGGGGTATATTGATTTGGTGTGGGGAGAAGTTAGAAACAAAGAGGGCAAGATACAAGGACATGGCTTAAGCAAGATTGTAGAAAAGCACCTTGATGACTTTAGTCCTTTTGAGGGGGCTAATGCTTTGGAGAGGTTGGGGAATGGGCTAGAAAAAATTATACAAAATGGGGAAGTGGTGAAACAAGAGGGGGGGAGAATAGGCATGGTATGCAGAATAGGAGATAAGACCTTTAGAGTAGGGCTAAAAAAGAACTGGAAGGGAGAGGCTACGCACAACCACTGGATCATTACAGCCTATCACGACAGGGAGAAACCTTGAGTACTATTCCCTCTCAAGGCTTTACTAGGGGCAAGAGTCCGCCCCTAAACTCCTACAATAAGGGTAGCATAAACCCCCCCAAAAGTCAAACGAAATGGGATTACAAGAAAGAGCCAATCAATGAAATCTTTTAACTTTGTACTTCTGTGCTTATCTCTTGTGTGGTACTTTGGGGGGTTTTAATGCTCACCCCCTACCTTAACCAAGTTTTCCACGCCGATGCGTTAGCGTTTATGCAGGGCTTGCCTGATGCTTGTATAGATTGTGTGTGTATGGATCCGCCCTATTGTAGCGGGGGGGTAAAAAG
>NZ_VKGC01000062.1:0-846 GCF_007280785.1 Helicobacter mehlei | reverse complement strand
CCCGCGGGGTGTTCCCCCTCTTATTAACCCCCCCCCCCTTAATAAAAAACAACCCCCCCCCCCCCACACCCCCCCCCCCCCCCCCCCCCCCCCCGCCCCCCCCCCCCCCCCCCCCAGTGGCAGGGCTGTTATCTTTAAATTTCATTGATGAATCCTTTAGGTTTTAAACGCGTATTGTATCCTCATACGCCTTTAATCTTTGATCCCACAACGCCTTTACCCTTTCAATGTGTTGTTTTTCTAGGGCTTTGATGAAGTGCTCCATGTATTCATAGGTAATTTGGTCTTGGATCACGGGCAAGGGGATTTTAAAGTTCTCTACATCTTGGTGGGTGGCGTTCATGCCCCATGTGAAAGTTTTAAACGCCTTTTGGCAACACACCGCGATAAAAAGCGCGCTCCACCTTGTCATGCCAAATTTGGGGATTAAAACTTTAATCTTATTACCCGTAAAGTAGGGGGTTTCTTGGTAAAACACGCTAAAGGTGTCCATCGCAAAGCTTAGAGTGTTGCCCGGGTTTAAATAAACCTCTTGCTCTTGGATAAACCCCCGAATGCCATTATTACGCGCGCTCCGCACCACATAGGGGTAAAAGCCCTCTTTAGGGTTTTCCTCAATGTTTAAAGTGTTGGCATGGAAAATCTTTTTAGACATAGCCACTTCAAAAATGTCTTTGATTTTAAACTCCTGCCATTTAAAACTATCTAGACTTACCCCCCCCCCCCCCCCCCCCCCCCCCCGGGGGGGGGGGGGGGGGGGGGGGGGGGGGGGGGGGGGGGGGGGGGGGGGGGGGCGGGGGGGTTTTCCCCCTATTAAAACCGGGGGGGGCTTTGTAGCCACAACCG
>NZ_VKGC01000061.1:0-849 GCF_007280785.1 Helicobacter mehlei | reverse complement strand
TTCGCCAACTTTTAAACTGTGGGCCCGCAAAAAGTTTTTTTCACAACCCCCTCCAAAAAATGTTTTTTATTTTAAACCCCCCCATTTAAAAAAAAAACCCCCCCCCCCCCCCCCCCCCCATAGTCATAACGGGGGCGTTGTTCTCTTGTAGGGTCATTGGCACTCCTTTAAAATTTTTGCTCCCATTGTAACCACCTCTCATTTTAACCCCATTTAAACGGGCTTTAACGGCGTGCTTAAGACTTTGTCATAAGCGTTTAACTTTTGATCCCACAAGGCTTTTACCCTCTCAATGTGTTGTTTCTCTAGGACTTTGATAAAGTTTTCCATGAGATCGTAAGCGATGGTGCCATCTTTGTGGGTGGGCAACATGATTTTAAGATTGTTTAGGGTTTTGGCAAAATCACGCACTAAAACGCCTTGTAAAATCCTTTGAAACTTGTTAAGGCAAGTGAGCATGAAAAGGGCAATATAACGATTAAAGCCCTCAAATTTGGGGTGTAGGCTCTTGGTGAATTGCCCGGCGTAAAAATCTTGCTCCATATAGAAAAATTGCATGCCTATCATCCCCACTGCTAGGCAATTGCCCTTAATCTTGTGTTCCTCGTCTAAATATTCCACCCACCCGGCAACGCCATTATTCATGCAAGTGCGGGTGAAATAGGGGTAAGCCATAGGTCTATCCTCGCTTGGCGTAAAAGTAGGCGGTTCTACAAAGTTAAAGCTATCTTTATTGAGCTGGGGGTTAGCTTGGATTTTAAACAAATCCCCCACCCTAAACTCTTGCCATGTTGGGGGGGGGGCGCGGGGGGGGGGGGGGGGGGGGGGGGGGGGGGGGGGGGGGGGGGG
>NZ_VKGC01000060.1:0-859 GCF_007280785.1 Helicobacter mehlei | reverse complement strand
ATTGGACCAACAACAATGACCCCAGCCAGCCTAGAAGGTGGGTGTTGCAGGATTTCAAGGTGGTGGGGGATGAGCCCATAGCAGAGCCTAGCGCAGTGAGGGGAGGAGACAACAGGAGTGGAGGGGATAAGCCATTCCACTATAAGACAGAGGGGACTAAAAGCCTTACAGACTTGAGGGCAGATTTAAAACAGAGTCTAGCCCCTATTCTAAACCAAGACATCACTAACAAAGAAACGGGGGTAGTTGCTAGGATTTCAAGAAAAGGGTTAGACAAAATATCGAGCACAAAGGCTTTAGGCAAGAGTATAGAAAATGGTTTTTCTAAAGAGGAGCATTTTAAGGTGGGGCAAGACGTCAAAACTCTTTTTGAAAATGCGACCTTGAGAGAAACACATGATGATTATAAGAAACGGACAGATATAAAAGCCATCCATCGGTATTTTACAAATATTAAAATTAATGGCAAAGGAGCACAAGTCAAGATGACACTCACAGAGAGCGTAGAACAAGGGCATAGAATCTATAGTTTAGAATTAGAGGAGTTGAACCCCCTACCTTAAGGGCTGTAGCACACCCATACATCCCAGTAGAGGCAGACTCTAAACTCACCAAGAGGTGGAAGATGCGCGTAGGTTTCTACCTTTTCCACGACTATTTAAAGCCCGTGAGCGAGCCTACAACAAAAGCCCTTAAGAATTGCCAAAGAGTTAGAAACCTAAAACAAGGCTTGAGAATGAAGAAAACTTTAACTTTGTACTTCTGTGGTGCTTTAAGGACCCCCCATGCTAACCCCCTATCTTAACCAAGTTTTTAACGCCGATGCGTTAGGCTTTATGCAGGGCTTGCCTGATGCTTG